>NZ_JAQMIL010000051.1:0-68762 GCF_029990105.1 Bradyrhizobium sp. Arg237L
CGAGTGCCACGCTCGTCAGTCGTGACACTCTCGTCCACCGCATCTCACCGCAACGTTCGTGACGATCGCGATCCGCCCCTCATTTGGGTGAGACGCGCGGATTAATAGTGCTGATTTGCCCGACGGGTTAAGCGGTTTATTTTTCGCGTGAGGGGTGGACAGACTTTGGGCTGATTTGCCCGTCGGGTTATTTTGTCGCACCCAAAGCATCCACATCGTCATTGCGAGCCACCGGGTCGGCGCGGTAGCGCCGCCCGATGGCTCGCAATGACGGGGGCTGTCATTCCGGGGGCGTCGCGAAGCGGCGAGCCCGGAATCCATTTCTCCGCCAGCGCAAGTGGTTGAATGGATTCCGGGCTCGCGCTTCGCGCGCCCGGAATGACGGAGAGTGGGGAGTCCGTGGCTATCCCTTGAGACGCCGCTTCGCGGCTCCTCGGGATGAGGACGCGAGGCAGCGGGCTAACCTGCCGCTTCATCCGAGAGTGAGCTCGCTTCCAGCCATTCTTCCTCGGCGCGCTGCAGTGCGGTTTCTGCGCCGGCGCGCGCTTGGGCGAGTTGTGCGGCCTGCTTCGGATCGCGCGTGAACAGGTCCGGCAGCGCGAGTGCGGCGTCGATCTTGGCAATGATGCCGGTGATGCGTTCGATCTCGGCCTCGGCCTGCACGATCCGCTGCTTCGGCGGGATGCGCTTCTCGCTTTTCGGACGCTCGGGCTTGGTGCTCTCCTTGTTGCGTTCGCGCGAAGCCGGGCGTATCTCATTCGCGGACAATATCGTCCTGCGATAGTCGTCGAGATCGCCGTCATAGCTCGTCACGGTGTGGTTGGCGACGACCCAGAGCCGGTCGGCGCAGGCCTCGATCAGGTAGCGGTCGTGCGAGACCATCAGCACGGCGCCGGGAAAATCATTGATCGCTTCGGCGAGCGCGGCGCGGCTGTCGATGTCGAGATGGTTGGTCGGCTCGTCCAGGATGATCATGTTGGGCGCGGCGAAGGTCGCAAGGCCGAGCAGCAGCCGTGCCTTCTCGCCGCCCGACAGGCTCTTCACCAGCGTATCCCCCGCTTTGCCGGAAAAGCCGATGGCGCCGACGCGGGCGCGCACCTTGCTCTCCGGCGCATCCGGCATCAGCTTGCGGATGTGGTTGTAGGGCGAGCCGTCGAGATTGAGCTCGTCGACCTGATGCTGCGCGAAATAGCCGACCGAGAGCTTTTCCGCGCGCGTGATCTTGCCGGAGAACGGCGCGAGCCGGCCCGCGAGCAGCTTCACCAGGGTCGACTTGCCGTTGCCGTTGGCACCTAACAGCGCAATGCGGTCGTCGGTATCGATGCGCAGCGTCACGCGGTTCAGCACCGGCTTGTCCGCATCATAGCCGACAGCGACGTCATCGACGGCGATGATCGGCGGCGACAGCGTCCTCTCGGGCACCGGGAACGAAATCTCGTGCACGTCCTGCGTCACCAGCGCGGTGACCGGCTTCATCCGCTCCAGCATCTTCATGCGCGATTGCGCCTGGCGCGCCTTCGAAGCCTTGGCCTTGAAGCGGTCGACGAAGGCCTGCAGCCGCTTGCGTTCCTCGGCCTGGCGCTTGGCGTGCTTTGCATCGAGCATTTCGCGCGTGGCGCGCTGTTCCTCGAACGAGGAATAGGTCCCCTTGTAGAGCGTCAGCCTGCGGTGATCGAGATGGAGGATCTGGTCCACGGAGGTGTCGAGGAGGTCGCGGTCATGGCTGATCACGATCACGGTACGCGGATAGTGGGCAAGATGATCCTCCAGCCACAGCGTGCCTTCGAGGTCGAGATAGTTGGTCGGCTCGTCCAGCAGCAACAGATCGGGCGCCGCAAACAGCGTAGCGGCAAGCGCAACCCGCATGCGCCAGCCGCCGGAAAACTCGGCGCATGGCCGCGCCTGGTCGGCGGCCGAAAATCCGAGGCCGCTGAGGATTGCGGCCGCACGGGCAGGGGCGGAATGGGCGTCGATGTCGACGAGCCGGGTCTGGATTTCCGCGATCCGGTGCGGATCGTGCGCGGTCTCGGCCTCGCGCAGCAGCGCGTCGCGCTCGAGATCTGCCTTCAGTACGACCTCGATCAGGCTTTCCGGACCATTGGGCGCTTCCTGCGCGAGACTGCCGATCCGCCAGCGTGGCGGGATGGTGATGCTGCCGGCCTCAAGCGGAAGATCGCCGCGGATGGCATGAAACAGCGTCGACTTGCCGACGCCATTCCGGCCGACAAAGCCGACACGGGCGCCTGGGATGATCTGTACCGAGCTGTTCTCGATCAGAAGCCGCCCGGCGATGCGGACGGAGATATCGGAGATGGAAAGCATGCGGCGTTGTCACCGGAGCCGCCGCCAAACGCAACCCATCAGTCCGGTAAATTATGCTCTAGCTTTTCAGCTCCGCAGAGCTGTCCCGGCCAGCCCCGAGGCTGGCCTCCTTCAATGCAGACTGTCTTCCTCGCGCCGGCGCAGCTCGTCCAAGAGATGCTGCAAATGAGAGGTCAGTGACGTCTCCGGGCGCAAGCTTTGCTGCAGCCGTTCGCCCACCGCGTCGCAAATGGACCGGCAGGTCTTGTGATCGAGCTGCTCAAAGTCAACGTGGATTCGGCTAATCATGATCGGTCTTTCAGCGAGTTCCAGCTCGCCTTGCTTGAATGAAAGTTCGCAAGGTCAAGTCCGCAGCGCCGGATTTGTTTCCGATTGTCGCGCCTCCATATCCTCGCTCGCAGGTAGCAGGCCGGCGGGTTCCATGCGCAAAAAAAGCCCCGGCGTTGCGGCCGGGGCGCTCAAGTCTTGGGGAGCTCAGGTTTGGGGAGCTCAGGTCAGGTCAATAGCAGCGGTTGATCAGGCGCCAGCGGGGGCCCCAGGGGGTCGGCACCAGGCGCCGCACGTAGCAGCCGCCATAGCCGGGGCCGCCGTAGTAGGCGGGGCCGCCGACAACGACGCGCGGACCCCAGCCCCAGCCGCGATGATGCCAGCCACCGTGCCAACCGTCCCACGCCGAGGCGGAGGTCGGCGCCAGCGCAGCCGCGCCGAGCGAGGCCGCGGCAAGAGCGACAAGCGAGAATTTACGTAGCATGGTCGTCTCCTCGAGTTTCGGCGCCCGTGAGAAGCGCCGGCGGTGACAATGTCTCTCGTGACGCCCTCGCATTTAGCTTTGTGGATGAGCTTCGAAGGCGTCCGATCGGTGAACAGCCTAGGCCGCGCGGTCTGAACGGGAGCGCGACGCCAGCTACAGAATGGGTTCACGTTCGTGAAATTGTCGTAATCCGGCCTGGTTAACCCTGAGCCACCCGAAGGCGATGCCGATCCCTGGTCGCCAAATCGTGCCGAAACCCGATCATGATCCGATTAGACGGATCGGATCATGATCTCATCTCTTTGTTTGAGCGTGATCTTTTCGGAAAACCGATTTCCACTTTTCCGGATCATGCTCTAAGGCCAGGGCGACACCGGGTCGCTTGCCGTTGCGGGATCACGCCGATATAAGCCCCGCAACTCGTTAACCAGCGTTTGCAAGGACGATATCATGGCGATTGAACGCACTTTCTCGATCATCAAGCCCGACGCGACGGAGCGTAACCTGACCGGCGCGGTCAACGCACTGATCGAGAAGGCCGGGCTCCGGATCGTGGCCCAGAAGCGGATTCGCATGACCCGCGGGCAGGCCGAGACCTTTTATGCCGTCCACAAGGCGCGCCCGTTCTTCGGCGAGCTGGTCGAGTTCATGACCTCCGGCCCGGTCGTGGTCCAGGTGCTGGAAGGCGAGGGGGCGATCGCCAAATATCGCGACGTGATGGGCGCCACCGACCCGTCCAAGGCCGCCGAAGGCACGATCCGCAAGCTCCATGCGAAATCGATCGGCGAGAATTCTGTGCATGGATCCGATGCCCCGGAGACGGCCGTGATCGAGATCGCGCAGTTCTTCTCGGGCAACGAGATCGTCGGCTAGGGCATTTTCGGTTCTGATTGAATCAGGACCGAAGCTCTGGATTCTAGTTTTGACGCGTTTTCTTCAGGCGAACCGGTATCCACTTCGCTCGAGAACGCTCTAAAGCGTGATGACTTTTCTTCGAATCGTCATCCCGCTTTAGCTCTTTGTTTGAGCATGATCTTCCTGCGCAAACGCTTCGCGTTTGTCGCGAGGGAAAACCGGTATCCACTTTTCCGGATCGTGCTCTAATACAACGAAGTTGCGGCGGCTTGAGCGTCGCCAGGGGTGGTCGCAAGGCCGAAAGGAAGCGCTGTGGACTGGCTGTGGCAGATCGTTGATCCCGCGAACCTCGCGGCTTTCTTCACGCAGTTCAAGAGCGAGATGGCGACCACGACGTTCTGGGTCGCCGTCAGCAAGATCATCTGGATCAATGTGTTGTTGTCGGGCGACAACGCATTGGTGATCGCGCTGGCCTGCCGTGGGCTCGCGCCGCGCCAGCGGTTGTGGGGCATGATCTTCGGCGCGGCGGCCGCGGTGATTCTGCGCATCATCTTCACCGGCATCGTCGCGACCTTGATGGAATTCCCTTACCTCAAGCTCGTCGGCGGGTTGGCGCTGATCGTGATCGCGGCAAAGCTGCTCGTTCCCGAACACGAGGACGAGGACAGCGTGGATGCGGCCGCGCATCTGTGGGCGGCGGTGCAGATCGTCGTCGTCGCCGACATTGTCATGAGCCTCGACAACGTGATCGCGGTTGCCGCCGCGGCCAATGGCAGCGTGCCGCTTCTGGTGTTGGGTCTTGCGATCAGCGTACCCCTGATCGTCGCGGGCGCGGCGCTGATCATGGCGCTGCTCAACAAGCTGCCGGTGCTGGTCTGGGCCGGCGCGGCGCTGCTCGGGTGGATCGCCGGCGATGTGATCGCGACCGATCCGGCGGTCGATCCGAAGCTCGATGCGCTGTTTGCCGGACCGGTCGGCGGCGCGCTCGATTCCTGGCTGGGGGCGCTCGGCATCGGTCCGCATTTTGCCGGCGGCGGCCATGGCGGCGAGATCGCGCTGGCGCTGCTTGGCGTCATCGTGGTGCTGGTCGTCGGATCGATCTGGCGCCGACGCGCAATGCATCACGCCGAGCGGGCCGCCAAGGCGGCCTGACTCACTTGGGCATGGTCTGCTCGGAAAACCTTTTCGGGGCTATGCTCTAGGGACGGCGATACGTTCGCCAGACCTCCACATGGCTTGGCGTGACCGGCTTGTTGTCGGCGTCCCTGAAGACGCCGGTCCAGGGGTTGCCGACCCAGACCGTAATGGGCTGGACGCACCGCGGCAGTCCCCTGCCGATACTGATTTCCTTCAGCAGCTTTGTGATCGTGGCATCGAGATCGGCATTTCCAGCCGATCGCACGAGTTGGCTCCGCTGCACGTTTCCGAGGTCGTCGAACCAGAGCTGGGCCTGGGCCTGGAACTTGTGGCTGTCCGCTCTCGCGTTGCGCTCGACCACGTTGCGGAGTTGCGAGGTGATCATCGTGAGATAGGGGCTGGCGGTGCCGCAGCCGCTGCCTCCGCCGTTGTCACCGTCCCCGCCGATGAGAGTGCCGGCGTTGGATCCCTTCGGCAGAGCGGCCTGCCTCCAATCGGGAGGCGCGTCCAGGCTCAACGGATCCGACACCGGGGGCAGTTTTGTCTTCGGCTGCGGCGGCGCGGGCTTCGGCTTCGGTGTCGGCGCGGCTGCGACGGAATCCCGGCGATTGTTCACCACCTTCTTCGGGGGGACCGGGACGGATGGCGGCGCCTGCAGAGTGCGCTGCGTCGTCTCCTTCCGGCTCGGGAGGCCGCTGCGGAGGTGGCGGGGGAACAAGCAGAAGCTGGATGATCGTCGGCTCGCGCCGCGCCGGCTCGGGGCTACGCAGAGCCATCCAGATCAGCGCGAACAGGCCGAGCGCCAGCAGCAGGGCCACAGCAATCATCGCCACCGTCGACCAGCGCTCGCGCCAGACGTCGAGCGTGGCGTATCGCTGCAGCGCCTGAATGTCCTGCATCGCTCCTCCACTGTGCCGCGATCGGCGGACAGCATGTAGCCCGGGTGGAGCGGAACGCGTAACCCGGGACACCTGCAGCCGCGTTGCGAGCGACCCCCGGGTTACGCTGGCGCTTCACCCGGGCTACGGCACTCTTTGTTTGAGCATGATCTCCGCGCAAACGCTTCGCGTTTGTCGCGAGGGAAAACCGGTTTCCACTTTTCCGGATCATGCTCTAGCGCCGCACGATCGAACCGGTGCGCCCGACCAGACGCGCCAGTTGCTTGAAGCGGCTGCCGACGCGGTCGGCGACGAGATCGACCATCCGGTGCTCAAACACCAGCATGAGTTTACGTCCGTCGGTGCGGAAATGCGTCGACGGCAGTACGCCGGGTCGTGCTGCCGAGATCAGGTGAGCGACGCGAAACGCGGCGCCAAGCAGGCGCGCGCGTTCGAGCATCGTATGCGGCACCATCTCCTGCACGATTTCCGGCGGTTCGTTCTCCAGGCTCAAGCCGGCGTAGCGGTAGAACACCGAGAGCGCGACGAAGGTGCGGCCCTGATGGGTGATGGAGCCGAAATTGCCGTTGGTGATGAGGCTGAGCGTCTCCTCGCCGCGGTGATCGGGATGCACGCGCCAGCCGATATCAGACAACAGGCAGGCGGCATGACGCAGCCTGCGGTCCTCGTCGGTCTCGCGCAGCCTCACGACACGCACGAGCCGATCGGTCCAGGCGATCAGTTCCTCGGCATGGCGCGCCGACCGCGAGAGCAGGCCGTTCATCGTCTGCGCTGCGCAGATCAGGCCATCCTTGGCGCGCTCGGCTGGCGGCAGCATTTCGTAGAACAGGCCTTCGCGCACGCCGAAGGTGGAGAACACGATCGTCTTCGGCTTTGCCACCCGGATGATGTATTCAAGAACGAGCGCGGCGTAGGTGAGCAGCGGCCGCCGCGCGTCGGCCACAGCCTCGATATTGGCGAGCATGTTGGTTGCCGCCAGCCGGCGCAAGCGCTGCGCGAAATCGAGCGCGTCGGCGGCGGGAATCGAATAGCCATGCATCACCTTGAGCGGATAGCCGCTCTGGATGATGTGGATGCGCGCCAGCGCGCGCCAGGTGCCGCCGACCGCGTAGAAATTGCGGCCGCGGCCCGCCTTGAGCTGCGGAACCTCAGACAGCTCGTTGCGGACGATGCGCTCGGCGCGTTTCAGCGATTTGTCCGAGAGGTCCTGCAGCGCAAGGCTGCCGAGCGGCAGCGTCACGCCGCTGTGGACGCGATTGCCCTTGACGTCGATCAGTTCGACCGAGCCGCCGCCGAGATCGCCGACGATGCCGTCGGGCTTGTGCACGCCGGAGACGACGCCCAGGGCGGAGAGCTTGGCTTCGCGTGGGCCCGATAGAATTTCGATCCGCGTTCCGCAGATCCGCTCGGCCTCGGCGATGAAATCAGCACCGTTCCTGGCGTCGCGACAGGCCGCTGTCGCGATCGCATAGACGCGGCCGACCCTCTGGACCCGGCACAGCGCGCGAAACCGCCGCAGCGCCGTCAGCGCTTTTGCGACCGCATCCTCCGCAAGAAGCCCCGTGCTCTGCACCTCGCGGCCGAGACCACACAGCGCCTTCTCGTTGAACAGCGTGATGAGGCTGCGCGACAGCGACTCGTAGATCACGAGACGCACCGAGTTGGAGCCAATATCGATGACAGCGACGCTGATAGCGCGCTTGCGCGGTCGCTTCACCGGAAAGTCCCCTTGTGGTGGCTAGCGCTCGTTGCGGCGAGTAAGTCGGCGGGGCGAAGATTCCTTGAGAGACTTTCCACGGCCCGACAGACTTGGATTCGTCATGAAGTAATTATGAAGGTTGAAAGGCTCTTCGCCTTTCGCGGCCTTCATACGCGTTGACGATCCGTCGGGCAACAATCGCCAGCTCTGCTCGGTGTCCTTCAGATTCGCGACCATGATCTGTTCGAGAACCTGCTGATGCACCGTGGGATTTTGCAGCGGACACAGCACTTCGACACGGCGGTCGAGGTTCCTCGGCATCATGTCGGCAGAGGAGATATACACAGCCGCTTTTGCGCTGGGCAGGCCATATCCCATGCCGAAGCAATAGATTCGGCCGTGTTCCAGGAAGCGGCCGATCACCGATTTGACGCGGATGTTCTCGGAAAGCCCGGGCAGGCCCGGCCTGAGGCAGCAGATGCCGCGCACCACGAGTTCGATCGGCACTCCCGCTTGCGATGCTTCATAGAGCGCGTCGATGATGTCGGGGTCGACCAGCGAGTTCATCTTCATCCAGATCGCGGCCGGGCGGCCGTGTCGCGCATGGTTGCTCTCGCCCTGGATATGCTCGATCATGCGCTTGCGCAGCGTGAGCGGCGACACCGCCATCTTCTCGATGTCGCTCGGCTCGGCATAGCCGGTGATGTAGTTGAACACACGCGCGGCGTCGCGGCCGATGATCGGGTCTGACGTGAAGTAGGAGAGATCGGTGTAGATGCGCGCGGTCACCGGATGGTAGTTGCCGGTGCCGGTGTGGACATAGGTCGTGAGATTGCCGCCCTCGCGGCGCACCACCATCGACAATTTGGCGTGGGTCTTGAGCTCGATGAAGCCGTAGACCACCTGCACGCCGGCGCGCTCGAGGTCGCGCGCCCAGCGGATGTTCGCTTCCTCGTCGAAGCGCGCCTTCAGCTCGATCAGCGCCGTGACCGACTTGCCGGCTTCAGCCGCTTCGGCGAGCGCGCGCACGATCGGCGAATTCTGCGAGGTGCGATAGAGCGTCTGCTTGATGGCGACGACGTCGGGATCGCGGGCGGCCTGCTGCAGGAACTGCACCACGACGTCGAAGGATTCGTAGGGGTGGTGGACGATCAGGTCCTTCTGCCGGATCGCGGCGAAGATATCGCCGCCATGGTCGCGCACGCGTTCCGGATGGCGCGGCACATAGGGTGTGAATTCGAGATCGGGCCGGTCGAGCCGGGTGAGTTGCGACAGCTCGTTCATGGCCAGCACGCCGTCGACCAGGAAAACCTCGTCATCGGCGGCGTTGAGCGCGTGCTGCACGAACAGGCGCAGTTCCTCCGGCATCTTGGCCTCGATCTCCAGCCGGATCACCGATCCGCGCCGGCGTCGCTTCAGCGCGGTCTCGAACGTGCGGACGAGGTCTTCGGCTTCTTCCTCGATTTCGATTTCGGAGTCGCGGATGACGCGGAAGGCGCCCTGGCCGTTGACCGTGTAGCCCGGGAACAGGCGCCCGATGAAGAGGCCGGTGGCCTGCTCCAACGTGATCAGGCGCAACCGGCCTTCACTGGGGATGCGGATGAAGCGGTCGATCTTGCCGGGCATGCGGATCAGCGCGTTCATCGCCTTGCCGTCGGAGATCCGGGACAATTGCAGGGCCACCGTGAAGCCGAGGTTCGGAATGAACGGGAAGGGATGCGCCGGATCGATCGCGAGCGGCGTCAGCAGCGGAAAGATGCTGTGGAGGAAATGATCCTCGATCCAGGCCCGCTCGGTCTTGGTGACGTCCCGCCCATCGACGAGGTTGATGCCGACTTCCGAGAGCATCGTGCGCAGGTCGCTCCAGATCGCCTGCTGATCGGAGGCGAGCTTGGAAACGGTCTGGTTGATCAGGACGAGCTGTTCGGATGGCGTCAGCCCGTCGGGGCTGCGCTCCGGAATGCCTTCACGGACCTGCGCCTTGATACCGGCGACGCGGACCATGAAGAACTCGTCGAGGTTATTGGCTGATATCGACAGGAATCTCACCCGCTCAAGTGCGGGATGGCCGGGGTTGACGGCCTCTTCCAGCACGCGGCGATTGAAATGCAGCCAGGAAAGCTCGCGGTTGATGAAGCGTTCGGGGCTCGTCGCGATCGCCGGCAGCCTCTCAGAAACCTGTTCTTTCTCTTGTACTTCAATAGGTTGTGCCGATTCCATGAAGTTCTCGATCCATTCGAGTTCAGGGCCAGAGCCACTTAGGCAAATGCAATGCAAAGCCTGTGATAAGTGGATGACGTTTCGATGACATTGACGTTCCCCGCGCCAGCGCCGTCAAGTCACAGGGTCAGGCGTTGCGCCACAGTTCCGCCGCCAGCGCCCGCGTCACCGGCCGCCCGAGCCGCAGCGCCTCGGTGTCGAGCAGTTCCACCGCCTGGCGGGCGGCGGCGTAGGAGCGCTCGATCCGGCTGGCGAGATAGCTCACCAGTGATTCGTCCACGGTCATCTGGCGGTCCGTGCAGTATTTGACGATCAGGCCGCGAAACAGGAGATCGTCCGGCGGCAACAATGACACGGTCGGCACTGCACGCAGCCGTGACCGGAGGTCGCGCAATTCGATCTCGAACGCCGACGGCGGAATGCGCGCGGTCATCAGCACGAAGGCTTCGTCCTGGCGGGCGAGATTGAGCAGGTGAAACATCGCGCGCTCGTCGAAGCCGTGCGGGTTCAAGTCTTCGACCACGAGTGCGCCGGTCGCGAGGTCCGCCGGCACGGTCTCGGCCGACAGTGCGTGCGCCGCTGTCGAGCGCGCGCCGGCTCGCTCGGCCCAGATCGCGGCGAGGTGGCTTTTTCCCGATCCTTCGGGGCCGACCAGAAGCATGATGCGGTTCGGCCAGTCGGGCCAGCTCTCGATCAGAGCGAGGCCGGCCTCATTCGCCGTTCCCTCGAGGAAGTCGTCGCGGGTCAGGCTCTCCGCATGCGGCAGCGCCAACGCAAGCTGACGAGGGTGAACGCTACCTGCCACGCAAAAACTCTCCGGGGCTTTCATTCTCTTGACGCGTTTTCTGCGCAGATAAGTCTACGCAATCTGCGTAAACTTGATTGCTATGCGAACCGGTGCCCACTTCGCTCGAAAACGCTCTTAGCTCGAAAGCGCTCTAGCGCGCTTCGATCGTGCTCATGTGCCGCACCCACTCCACGAGATAGAGGGAGACGGAAACCAAAGTAAAGATGGTGACAAATCCCATCAGGATCAGATCATAAGGCCTTGGCTGGAAACCGAAACCGAGCGAGGCCAGCACCAGGGCTGCGAAGGCAACCTGAGCCCCCGTGTTAAGTTTCGAGACCATCAGCGGTTTTATCTCGACCGGCTTGTCGAACAGCCAGGACACGATCACGGCCGCCACGATCATGATGTCGCGCGAGACCACGAGGATGACAAGCCAGCGCGGCACCGCGCCCCAGATCCCGAGCGCCACATAGATCGACACCAGCAGCGCCTTGTCGGCGAGCGGATCGAGCAGGGCGCCGAGCTCGCTCGTCATGTTGAAGCGCTTGGCGAGGAAACCGTCGACGGCGTCGCTGACGCCGGCAATCACGAAGATCGCAAACGCGATTTCCATCTGGCTGGAGACGATCGCCCAGACGATGACCGGCACCAGAATGATGCGGCCCAGCGTGATGATATTGGGTATGCTCAACTCGGTCGCTTCCCGGCTACCGGCCTGAATTCACGGAAGATTCGGCCCCTCTGGGGGCTGAGCCGGTCGTTATCTACATAGTATACCGCCTGCCGCCTTGCGAGCCATTGCGCGGGGGCGGAATTCCTCGTAACCAGCCGTCTTCAACTGGAATTTTGCATGACCGAGCGCAAGAACGGCCTCACTTACGCGGATTCCGGCGTCGACATCGATGCCGGCAACCGGCTGGTCGATCTGATCAAGCCGATGGTCCGTGCCACCGCGCGCGCCGGCGCGGACGCCGAGATCGGCGGCTTCGGCGGCCTGTTCGATCTGAAGGCGGCCGGCTTCAAGGACCCCGTGCTGGTGGCCGCGACTGACGGCGTCGGCACCAAGGTCAAGATCGCGATCGAGACCGGGCTGCATGACGGGATCGGCATCGACCTGGTGGCGATGTCGGTCAACGATCTCGTCGTTCAGGGCGCGGAACCCCTGTTCTTCCTCGACTATTTTGCCTGCGGCAAGCTCGACCCGGAGGCGGCCGCCGCTATCGTCGCGGGTGTCGCCGAGGGCTGCCGCGAATCCGGCTGCGCGCTGATCGGCGGCGAGACCGCGGAGATGCCGGGGCTCTACAAGGACGGCGATTATGACCTCGCCGGGTTTGCGGTCGGGGCCGCCGAGCGCGGGACGCTCTTGCCGCGACCGGATATCGCCATTGGCGATGCCGTGATCGGCCTGGCTTCGTCCGGCGTTCACTCCAACGGATTTTCGCTGGTGCGCAAGATCGTCGAGCAGTCGCGCGTCAGCTTCGACGCGCCGGCGCCGTTCTCGCCGGTTATGACGCTCGGCGGCGCGCTGCTGACGCCGACCAAGCTCTACGTCAAATCCTGCCTGCGCGCGATCCGCGAGACCGGGGCGATCAAGGGGCTGGCCCACATCACCGGCGGCGGCTTCACCGACAACATTCCGCGGGTGCTGCCGAAGCACCTGGGTGTCGGCATCGATCTCGCCCGGCTGCCGGTCCTGCCGGTGTTCAAATGGCTGGCGGAGGCGGGCGGCATCGCCGAGCTCGAGCTGCTGCGCACCTTCAACTGCGGTATCGGCATGATCGCGATCGTGAAAGCGGATGCGGTCGATCGGGTCATGGAAGTGTTCACCGAAAGTGGCGAGACCGCGACATTGCTCGGTGAGGTGATCCACGCGACCGGCGAGCATCGCGTGGTCTACAACGGCCATCTCGATCTTTCGCAATGAAGCGCAGAGTCGCCATCCTGATTTCCGGGCGCGGATCGAACATGGTCGCGCTGATCGAGGCCGCAAAGGCGGACGACTTTCCGGCCGAGATCGTCGTCGTGATCTCCAACCGCGCCGACGCCGCCGGCCTCGCCAAGGCAAGCGCGAGCGGCATTCCGACCATCGTCATCGAGAGCAAGCCGTTCGGCAAGGACCGCGCCGGCTTCGAGGCGATGCTGCAGCGCGCGCTCGACGAGAAGAACGTCGAGATGATCTGCCTCGGCGGCTTCATGCGGCTGTTCACGGCCGAATTCGTGCAGCGCTGGTACGGCAGGATGCTCAACATCCATCCGTCGCTATTGCCGTGCTTCCCCGGCCTCGATCCGCATGGCCAGGCGCTTAAGGCCGGGGTGAAGATCTCAGGCGCCACCGTGCATTTCGTGATCCCGGAGACCGATGCCGGGCCGATTGTGGTGCAGGGCGCGGTCGTGGTCGCCGACGACGATACGCCAGAGACGCTGGCGGCCCGCGTCATCCAGATCGAGCACCAGATCTATCCGGAAGCGCTGCGGCTGCTTGCGGCAGGCCGGCTCACGCTGGAAGGCGATGTCTGCAAGACAGCGGGAAACGCAGCGTCAGACGGCACGCTGATTTCGCCCGCGGCAAGTTAGTGCAACGTCCGCGTCCGTCAAAGAAATCCCCCCGGGGTGATGCCGGGGGTAGTGCCAGAGCTGATCGTGATTGGAGTCTAGGAGACCTTGAGGTTTTCCGCGGATGCCTTGCCGCGGTTCTCCACCAGGTCGTACTCGACTGTTTGGTTTTCGTTGAGCGTAGAGAGTCCCGCACGCTCAACCGCCGAGATATGGACGAAGACGTCCCTGTCGCCGACGGCCGGCTTGATGAACCCATAACCCTTGGTTGGGTTGAACCACTTGACGGTACCCTTCGGCATCGCCTGTCTCCTCGTCTAGACGTAAAAAAGACGCGGCCACGCTTTGCGCGTGCCACGCCACAAACCGGTTTCCGGCAGTCTGATCAAAATCCGATTCTTAGACTTCAAGGTCACGAAACGCACAGTCGAACGGCCCAATCCGATTGTGCCGGAGATTGCAACACGAAAACTGCAAGTTAGCAAGCCTCTGGTGTGCCACATAAAATCGGTGCTCCGCGGCAACGCCTGTGGCCGATCGACAACAATGCTGCGGCCTGAGGCGAAGTGTGCAAGGCCGGCTGATTGACGCTCCCGGTGAAGTAGGGGCAAATCGGCCGATATTTACAGCTGTTTTTACGCATTTTCAGGCTCGCGTCGTTTGGGAATTGAATACATGCGCTGCTCGTGGCGCCCGTCGGGGGCAAGCTCCGTCAGGGGCTGCCGCGGCCTGGCATGGGCGATTGCGGCCGCGCTTTGCCTGGCCATCGGCAGATCTGTTCGGCGCAGGCGCAATCGCGGCCGCCGACGCCTGCACCAACCCCGACCCCACCCCCAGCGGCGAGTCCAACGCCGAGCCTAAGTCCGACGCCGATCCCGTCGCCGACAGCCGGCATGGTTAACGCCGATCTCGCGGCGGGCTCGGCGATAGCCAATCTTGGCAGCAACTTCCTGGAGCGGATCGGCAACCAGGCGACCAACGGCTTCAACCGCATGGCGCGGACCAACCCCGGTGGAGGAGGTGCATCCGAGAGCGTGGAGACACCGCGCTTCCGCACCTGGTTCGAGGGCTACGGCATCTCGGCGCGCAACGACGCCGTCGGGGATTTCGTCGGCGACCGCCGCAAGACTTGGGGCGGGGTGGCCGACATCGGTGCGCGAATCGCGCCGGGCGTCAATCTCGGCTTCTCCGTCGACCAGAGCCGCACCGACATCGACGTGCCGCTCGCGCTGCAATCGGCGGCCATCGACCTGACCCAGTTCGGCGCCCACGCCACCGTCGACAAGGGGCCGTGGACCTGGGCGATCGCCGTCGTGGACGGCTTCGGCAACATCCACTCCAGTCGCGATACCGGTCTTGGTTTGGCCACGGCGGGTTACAACGCCAAGCTCGATGGCGCGCTGAGCGAGTTCAGTTATTACTGGGACAAGGACCAGAGCCGCATCGTGCCGAAGGCGAGCCTCGAATATGTCCGCGCCAGACCGGATCATTCCAGGAGTTCGGCGGCCTCGATCCCGTCTTCGTCAGCGCCGCCACTGTGGAGCGGATGCGGGTGATGATCGGGGCTGAAGTCGGACACTACTGGATCTTCGACCAGAAGGTGTTCGACCTCTCGGCCTATGGCAAGTTCGTCGACAATGTCGCGCAGAACTTTGGCGATATCACCGTCAGCCTCGGCAGTCAGAGCATCACGCTGCAGGGCACTGCTGAAAGCCAGTATGGCGCGGATGCCGGCGCGGTGGCGTCGCTCAACCTGACCAATACCGCGCGGCTCTATCTCAACTACGACGGAAAATTCCGCGCCGCGATGCAGTCGCACCAGGGCACTGTCGGCGTCGAGTTCAAGTGGTAGTCGCCTCGGTCGGGAAAGGCTTTGGAGCCACGTAGTTCTGCAATCCGAAATGTTCGCGCGATCCCACCATCAGCGGCGTCAATTCGTCGGGATGGATGAATTCGTCGCGGAAGCAGGCATAGACCTTGGGATCGAAGATGCTCTTCAGCCATTCGATCATCAGCGTGTGGCGGTCCGAGTGGCGGAACTGGCGATGATAGCAGAGCCATAGATCCAGTTGATGGTTGACGCCGAGGTCGACCGCGACCAGCGGCGCGCCGAGCGCAATCACCGAACTCGGCAGGAAGCCGATTCCCGCGCCCTGTTCGACGGCGTAGAGCGCGGCCACGCTGGAATTGGTGGAGATGCCGACGATGCCCTCCAGCGAGTCCACGCCGAGGATCCGCTTGTAGGTGCCGTCGCCATGCGGCACGCCATCCTGCTTGACGATGCGATGATGCTTCAGCTCGTCGAGCGATGTCGGCAGGCCGTAGGCATCGCGATAGGCCTTCGAGGCGAAAGCGTGGATGTGTAACCGGCCGATCTTCGTCGCGATCAGTTCGGGATCGCTCGGCCGCTCGACTTGAAGCGAGATGTCCGCCTCCTGCCGCGGAACTTCAGCGCAGTCAGATACGCAACGCAGCTCGACGATGATGTTGCGGTGGGTCCGTTCGAACGTGATCAGCCGCGGCAGCACCCAGAAGTTCCCGGGTCCCTCAGTCACCGCGATCCGCACGGTGCCGCTCACCTCCGCCGGCGCACGCGCGCGCCTGACGACATTGAGGCTGAGACGCTCCATCTGCTCGACATCGAACAGCAGCGCCCGTCCTTCGCCGGTCAGCGCCAGTTGCGCTTCGTCGCGCGAAAACAGTTTGCAGCCGAGATCGTCCTCGAGCTTGTCGATCTTGCGCATCATTGCGGTTGCCGGCACGCCGAGGACGTCGGCGGCGCGGCTAAAGCTGCGGTTCCGTGCGCAGAGCAGGAACACCCGCAAATCTCCCCACTCAGGGCGAAGCGCGTCTTCAAGTTTCTTGCGCTGCATCGGCGCAGCGCTGCCGGCCAGATCATGCGGCATGCGTTTCTTGTCCCGTGTAAAGGGATGATGCCGCAACCTAGGCGATGAAGGTGCACAAAATGTTGCTTGCGACCTGGAATTTCAACATAAGTGCGCTAGGTCTGCGCAAGGCGATAACTACCCCGTTACTCCTTGGCGCGTTCCACCTTGACTACGCGTCCCTTGTCGATCGCAAGCGCCAGCCGGCCGTGCTTGAGCTTGAGCGCCGCCTCGCCGAATAATTCGCGCCGCCAGCCGTGCAGCGCGGCGACGTCGGCATGATCGTCGGCGGCGATCTGCTCGAGATCATCGACGGTCGCGATCACCTTGCTTGCGACCGCGTGTCGCTCCGACGTCATCCTGAGCAGCACCTTCAACAGTTCGACGATCGCTGCACCATTGGAATTGTTGCGCGGCTTCTCGATCTTCGGCAGTTTCGCGAAATCGCGGGCGAGCCCGCGCTGCACGGCGGCGATGATGTCCGTGCCCCATTTCGAGCGCTCGAATCCTTTCGGCAGCGAGCGCAGGTTGGCAAGCTTGTCCAACGACGTCGGCGCATGTGTTGCGATATCGCCGACCGCCTCGTCCTTCAGCACGCGCGAGCGCGGCACGTCGCGGCTCTGCGCCTCCTGCTCGCGCCACGCGGCGACCTCGATCAGCACCGCGAGCTCGCGCGGCTTCCGCACCCTGGTTTTCAGCCGCTCCCAGGCGCGCTCCGGATGGAAGTCGTAGGTGCGGGGCGAGGTCAGGATCTCCATCTCCTCGCTGACCCAGTCGTTGCGGCCGCGCTTCTTCAGGTCCGCGTCGAGCGCGGTGAAGACGTCGCGCAAATGCGTGACGTCGGCGACGGCGTATTGAGTCTGCTCGGCGCTGAGCGGCCGGCGCGACCAGTCGGTGAAGCGGTGGGTCTTGTCCGGCCGATGGCCGGTGATGCGCTCGACGAGCTGGTCATAGGCGATGCTGTCGCCATAGCCGAGCACCATGGCCGCAACCTGTGTGTCGAAGATCGGGTGCGGGATGGTGTTGGCGCGGTGCCAGACGATCTCGATGTCCTGCCGGGCGGCGTGGAACACCTTCAGCACCTGCTCGTTGGCCATCAACTCGAAGAAAGGTGTCAGGTCGATGCCGGGGGCGAGCGCGTCGATCACGACGGCCTCATCCGGGCTCGCCATTTGCAGCACGCAGAGTAGGGGGTAGTAGGTCGTCTCCCGCAGGAACTCGGTGTCGACGGTGATGACGGGGTGGGCGGCCAAGCGGTCGCAGGCCGCCTGCAGTTCCCAGGTGGTGTTAATCAGATCCATGAACAGTCCATGACGCTTCCGACACGCGTTCTGCCGAAAGCGCAGGTATGTCAAGGGGCTTGGCTGCAATTCTGGCCCTGCATAGGCTCAGGTCAGACCGCGGGGAACAGGCCGCGGAGGCGCCGGCCGGGCGAAAACAGTGGTCGGGCGGCCGCCCTACTCGTGACGCCCATGCTTGGAGGGCCGCCGTGCGGCGGGCATTGCGAGCACGACAAGGCAGAGAGCCACCATCGCCATTCCCACGAATTCAAGAGCAAAGGCTTCCATCGGCAATCTCCCTAACAAAGTCGTAAGACTTGTCGGGATCGGGTTGATGGTCTGTTAAGGGATTTGGTTACCGGCCGTCCGCCGCCGCGATGGTGGACGAGGGGTTAATGGCGGGTGTGCGTGACGGTCGCCGGCGGCGTGCGCCGCGATGATGAGGCTGGCACTGATGTGCCCCCTCATGGTGAGGAGCGCCAACGGTCCGCGCAAAGCGCGGCCCGATGACAGGCTCCGCGCGTCTCCGGACGATGCTCCGCATCGCCTTGAGAACCATGAGGCCCCGCCGGTGGCCTCGCCCTTCGAGACGGTCGCTTCGCGACCTCCTCAGGGTGAGGGGATAGTGAGTGCCCATCCTACCGCTGGGTTAGGCGCCCCTATGCGGCGCATATACGGCCGCAGGTCGGTCGCTCTCGAAATCATATCCCGCTGTGAAGATATTGCGCGCATCCGAGGTGCGGCCCGACTCGCGCGGGCGCGAGAGCGAATGGAATAGGTGATGTCATGTCTTCCCTTCAGGTTGGCACTGGCGACAGGATCATTGATCCGATGATCCAACTGGCGGGCTGCTCGATGCAGCACCGCATCGTCGTCGCCGGCTCCAAGAGCTTTGAATTGATGCTCGAGCTTCAGCGGCGCGGCTATTCGCGCGCGGCCGCGACGGGCAATTGCGGGCGCCCCGCCGGTCAGTACGACGTCGCTTTTGTCGACTGGCGCCGACGCCCGTTGCGCACACTCGAGGCGACGCTGGACTGGCTGGTGAATTGCCTGAGTGCCAGCGGCGTGCTGGTGGTCTGGGTCGATGCCCAGAAGGCCGCTGTGAACGAAAGCCTGCGTGCCTCGCTGGAGAAGCGCCGCTTCGTCATCGAGCGCAGCACCATGCATGATTGCGGCTGCGCGCTGTCGGCGCGGCGCCTGCAGACCTATCCGCTGCAGAAGGCGGCCTAGATTCTTCGATGCTTCCAAACGAATAGCCCGGCAGCGTTGGCTGCCGGGCGCACGTAAATATGCCTACATGAACGCCTTACCCTAAAACACGAAGGCGACCGAAATCCTATCCGGGGAAACACTGGTCGAGCGATGGAACATGCTCATAACGAGCCGAGCCGGCGCTGACAGAGGCATCACAGAATCGCCGCGCCTATTCCCGCGATAGCGCTGAAGGCGACGACCACGAGCGGTGGTGCGCGCCAGGCCATGAGCAGCACGAATCCGACGAGGGCAATCGCAAAGTCCCTGGGCGTCTGCACCGTACTGGTCCACACCGGACTGTAGAGTGCCGCGCCCAGGATGCCGACGACCGCCGCGTTTACGCCGCGCATCATCGCCTGGGCACCGGCACGTTTGCGAAAGCTGTCCCAGTACGGCAGCGCTGCCAGCAGGATCAGGACGCCCGGAAGGAATATGCCGAGCAAGCCGATGATGGCTCCGGCGATGCCGTGCGGCGACGTCTTGACGACGGCGCCCAGATAGGCGGCGAAGGTGAAGAGCGGTCCGGGAACGGCCTGGGCCGCGCCATAGCCGGTCAGGAACACGTCGTCGCCGACCCAGCCCGGCGTGACCACTGCCTCGCGCAGCAGCGGCAGCACGACATGGCCGCCGCCAAACACGAGCGCGCCGGAGCGATAGAATGCGTCGAACAAGGCAGTGCCCGAGTACGGCCACAGCCGCGCCAGGATCGGCAGGCCGACGAGCAGGATCAGGAACGCTGCCAGCGCGGTGAGGGCGGCGGCGCGCGACACCGGCACGGCGAAATGGCTTTCCCCGCTCGGCTGCGCGGCGCGGCAGAGCCATAGTCCGGCAATGCCGCCGAGCAGAATCGCGCCGATCTGTGCCACCGATGACGTGCTGAACAGGATGAAGAGTGCCGCGATCGTCGCGATCGAGGCGCGCTCCCGGTCCGGACACAGCGTCCGCGCCATGCCCCATACCGCTTGAGCTACGATGGCGACTGCCACGAGTTTCAGGCCGTGCACGAGTCCTGTCCCGACCGGCCCGCTCAATGCGCTGGCGCCATAGGAAAAGAGCAGGAGTGCTATGGCCGATGGCAGCGTGAAGCCCGTCCATGCCGCCAGCGCACCGCGATAACCTGCGCGCATCAACCCGAGGGAGAAGCCGACCTGGCTGCTTGCCGGGCCGGGCAGGAATTGGCAGAGCGCCACGAGGTCTGCATAGGATTGTTCGTCGAGCCATTTGCGGCGCTCGACGAATTCGCTGCGGAAGTAGCCGATATGGGCGATCGGACCGCCGAACGAGGTCAGCCCGAGCTTGAGGAAGACCAGAAGCACTTCGAGCGGCGAGCCCGCGCGCGGACGCGAAGGTTCGGCTTCGCTGTCTGAAATCCGCTCAATGTTCATCGTCCAGAATTCCCATCAGCGGAGCCGAAGTTCGATCGAGCTGTATCTCTTGCATCGGAGCATATTCGGAGAGTGTCCGACAACAAGCCTCCGCGAGGTGATCGATGCAAGAGCCGGATCGGGATCGGCGATCGCTCGCAATTCAGAAACGCTCGCCCGCTGTTGCGGCAAATCAATAGCGTGTGGGCCCGCTGCGCTAAAGTGTTGATGTAGCCGAACAGCTTGGCGGCCAGGTTGTTGAGGTTATGGGGCTCGGACTCCCAGGCACACCGGGCCCCGCCTTAAGAATTTAGTTTTGTGATTTGTAGGATGAGCAATTGGTAGGGTGGGCAAAGGCGCTCTGCGCGCCGTGCCCCCCATCAGCAGTTTGCTCGAGATGGTGGGCACGCTGCGCTTTGCCCACCCTACAACTCCGGGCTCGATGCCTACGCATCGCCTTCTCACGTTCCGCAGAAGGTTTGCAGCACGCGCTGATCGGGCAGCGGCGGGGCGGCGTAAGCCGCGTATTGCGGCTGGTCGTCGTAGGGCTTTGACAGCACCGTCAACAGTTCTTCGAATGGTGCGTAGTTGTCGTCGTTGGTCGCGGCCGCAATCACCGCTTCGACGCGGTGGTTGCGCGGGATGAAGGCGGGGTTGACGGCGTGCATGGCGGACTGGCGCTCGGACGGGGTTTGCGGCTCGATGGCGAGACGCTCGCGCCAGCGCTTGGCCCATTCGTCAAAGGCGGTGGGATCCATGAACTGCGCGCGGACGTTCTCGTCGGCTGATGCATCCAGGGCTGCGTCGCCAAGGCGGCGGAAGGTGAGGGTGAAGTCGGCCTGGTTTTTCGCCATGGCGTCCAGGAAACCCTCGATCAGCGCCTCATCGCCGTCGCGTTCGGTGAACAGGCCGATCTTCCGCCGTAGACCGGCTGCATAGGCCGCGCTGAACTTCTCGGAGAAATCGCCGAGGATGAATTGCGCCTGTTCGACCGCCTTCTCCTGGTCGTCGGAGAACAGCGGCAGCAGGCATTCGGCGAGACGCGTCAGGTTCCACAGCGCGATCCGCGGCTGGTTGCCATAGGCGTAGCGGCCCATCTCGTCGATCGAGGAGTAGACCTGCGCGGGGTTGTAGTCGTCCATGAAGGCGCAGGGGCCGTAGTCGATGGTCTCGCCCGATATCGAGGTGTTGTCGGTGTTCATCACGCCGTGGATGAAGCCGATCAGGAGCCAGCGCGCGACGAGCTCCGCCTGGCGCGCGACGACGCCTTCGAGCAAAGCGTGGTACGGGCGATCCGCCTTCGCGATCTCCGGATAGTGCCGCGCGATCACATGGTCGGCGAGGGCGCGCACGCCATCGGTGTCTCCGCGCGCGGCGAAGAACTGGAAGGTGCCGACGCGGACATGGCTCGCCGCCACCCGCGTCAGCACGGCGCCGGGAAGCGCGGTCTCGCGGATCACATGCTCGCCGGTGATGACGGCGGCGAGCGAACGCGTGGTCGGAATACCCAGTGCGAACATCGCTTCGCTGACGATGTATTCGCGCAGGACCGGGCCGAGCGCGGCGCGGCCGTCGCCGCGGCGGGAGAACGGGGTCGGGCCGGAACCCTTGAGCTGGATGTCGCGGCGGACGCCGTCCCGGTCGATGACCTCGCCGAGCAGGATGGCGCGGCCGTCGCCGAGTTGCGGAACGAACTGGCCGAACTGGTGGCCGGCATAGGCCATCGCGATCGGGTCAGCGCCCTCGGGCAGGCGCTTGCCGGCAAGGATTTCCGCTCCCTCCGGGGTTTCCAGCAGGTCCGGATCAAGCCCGAGTTGAACCGCGAGCGGCCGGTTGAGCTTGATCAGCCGCGGGGCGGCAACCGGGGTCGGCGCAACGCGGGCAAAAAAGTTCGCCGGCAGCGCCGCATAGGTGTTCTGGAAGGGGAAATGCACCGTCATGGCCTAAAGATAGGCGCAGGCCTCGATTAGGCAAACACTTCGCGCCGTCGGGGCCGAAAATGTCCGGTTCGGGCGCAAATCAGGGCGTTCCCTTGGTTGCCGCCCCTCGCGGCCTCGGGTAAACCCACCCGCAAAATCGGGCAGGCCGTTGGCCGCCCGATTCGAACCCTCCGACATCTGTTTGGGAAGTCCATGCATCGCTACCGGTCACATACATGCGGCGCGCTCCGCGAGAGCCATATCGGCGAGACGGTCCGCCTTTCCGGCTGGGTCCATCGCGTTCGCGACCACGGCGGCGTGCTGTTCATCGACCTGCGCGACCATTACGGCATCACCCAATGCGTGGCGGACCCGGATTCGGCGGCGTTCCACGATGCCGAAAAGCTGCGCTCGGAGTGGGTGGTGCGGATGGACGGCAAAGTCCGCCGCCGCCCCGAGGGTACCGACAATCCGGAACTTCCGACCGGACAGGTCGAGATCTATGTCAGCGAGATCGAGGTGCTCGGCCCCGCCGCCGAGCTGCCGCTGCCGGTGTTCGGCGAGCAGGAATATCCTGAAGACATAAGGCTTAAGTACCGTTTCCTCGACCTGCGTCGCGAGAAGCTGCACCAGAACATCATGACCCGCGGCGCGGTCGTCGATTCCATGCGCAAGCGGATGAAGGAGCAGGGCTTCTTCGAATTCCAGACGCCGATCCTGACGGCATCCTCGCCGGAGGGCGCGCGCGACTTCCTGGTGCCCTCGCGCATTCATCCTGGGAAATTCTACGCGCTGCCGCAGGCGCCGCAGCAGTACAAGCAATTGATCATGATGTCGGGCTTCGATCGCTATTTCCAGATCGCGCCCTGCTTCCGCGACGAGGACCCGCGCGCCGACCGCCTGCCGGGCGAATTCTACCAGCTCGACGTCGAGATGAGTTTTGTCACGCAGGAAGACGTGTTCGCGGCGATGGAGCCGGTCATTACAGGCGTGTTCGAGGATTTTGCCAAGGGCAAGCCGGTGACGAAGAACTGGCCTCGGATTCCGTTTGCGGAGGCGATCCGCAAATACGGCACCGACAAGCCCGACCTGCGCAACCCGATCGTGATGCAGGAGGTCTCCGAGCATTTCCGCGGCTCCGGCTTCAAGGTGTTCGCGCGAATGCTCGAGGACCCGAAGAACCAGGTGTGGGCGATCCCGGCCAAGGGCGGCGGCAGCCGCGCGTTCGCCGACCGCATGAATTCCTGGGCGCAGGGCGAGGGGCAGCCCGGCCTCGGCTACATCTTCTGGCGCGAAGGCGGCGAGGGCGCGGGTCCGCTTGCGAACAACATCGGCCCCGAACGCACTGCGGCGATCCGCGAACAACTCGGGCTGCAGGAAGGCGATGCGGCGTTCTTCGTTGCCGGCGAGCCCGACAAGTTCTGGAAGTTCGCCGGCCTTGCGCGCACCAAGCTCGGTGAGGAATTGAACCTGATCGATAAGGACCGGTTCGAGCTCGCCTGGATCGTCGACTTCCCGATGTATGAGTACAACGAGGAAGACAAGAAGGTCGATTTCTCGCACAACCCGTTCTCGATGCCGCAGGGCGGATTGGAAGCGCTGCAGACGCAGGATCCGCTGACCATCAAGGCGTTCCAGTACGACATCGCCTGCAACGGCTACGAGATCGCCTCTGGCGGCGTCCGTAACCACAAGCCGGAAGCGATGGTGAAGGCATTCCAGATCGCGGGCTATGGCGAAGAGGACGTGGTCGAGCGCTTCGGCGGCATGTACCGGGCCTTCCAGTACGGCGCGCCGCCGCATGGCGGCATGGCGGCGGGGCTCGATCGTATCGTGATGCTGTTGTGCGGCACCACGAACCTGCGTGAGATCTCGCTGTTCCCGATGAACCAGCAGGCCGTCGATCTCCTGATGGGCGCGCCGTCGGAAGCCACGACGAAGCAGCTCCGCGAGCTTCACGTCAGGGTCAACCTGCCGAACAAGTGATGCGCGTAGCCCGGGTGGAGCGCCAGCGTAACCCGGGGGCATCTGCGTCGGAGTTTACGAGCGGTCCCGGGTTACGCTGGCGCTTCACCCGGGCTACGGCAGCATTTAGAGTCCCGTCGAGGCCTCGACGTGGAATTGCGCGAGCGCGATCAGCAGGTCGGTCTTGAGGAGCTGAACGAGCTGGAGTCCCGGCACCTTGCCGCGGGGCGTCAGCTTGATGATCAGCGTTTGTCCGGGGCTCTCGACAAAGCGGATCACGGCGTCCACTGCTGCAGTCGCATCTGGATTGGCGGCGATGGTTTGGCCAAACGCCTTGATCTGGTCGATGATGGCGCCTCTTGCCGCCTCGCGACTGACGTTCTGGGCGCGGGCATATTGCGCAACTGCAAGATCGACGCAGCCGCTGTCGCGCAAGCTGAGCTCGATGGCTCCGGCCTCAATCTGGCCGGCGAGGCTCGCTGCTTGCACCGGATCGGTGGAGAACACGGCTCGGGGCACATTGGCGAGCGCAATGCGGGCCGATGCCTTCAGCAGGTTGCCGATTTCGAGGCTTGCGGGCGCGAGCACGAAGGCGCCGGACTGTTCGGTCCAGCCGGCGCCGAGATCGATGTCGATGGCGGCCCGGTCGATGCCGGCCGCGACAAACGGCTGCATCGCCGGATCGGTCGCATCTATGGGTACGTTCAGCTTCGCGACCAGATGCGCCTTGCTTGGGACGGGGCCGACGAACTGGCCCCAGCCCAGGCTGATGGTGTCGATATTGATGAGCTTGTTGGTGTCGCGGAAGGGCGTGGCGGCGCCCTTGACCTCGACGCCTTCGAACACTCTGAACAGACCGAAAATTTCATCCGGCGTGGGCTTTGGCTCGGCGTTGGCACGCGCCGCGAAGCGCATCAATTGCGGGATGTCGAAGGAATTCAGCGCAAGACGGTCGAACCTGAACGGCCCCTTTGGCGTCTCGACGTCCAGGCCTTCAAGCGCCAATTGGCCGCGGCCGTTTTCCAGATTGGCGCGGATCGCCGCCAGCTTGAAAGGTCCCTGCGGCGTCCGCATCGTGTGTCCGCGCAATTCCGCATTGCCGATGCGAATGCCCTCATAGACGCCAGCCATCTTCTCCATGATCTCGCGCGCCTGGGCCTGGGTCGGAGGGCCGGCTCCGGGCTGCGGCACCAGTGCGAGGATCGCCGCCAGTTGCAGCTTTGACGGCCGCACCGCGATATCGTCGACCGTGATGCTGTCGATCTGTGCCCGCATGCCCTGATCGGTGGCGAGCACATAGGGGCCGGCCGAGACTTGCCGATAGATGCGATAATAGCTGTCGTCGTTCGACCTTTCGGGATCGAGCACGGTGCCGGCCGCCGCCGCATCGAAATCATGGGCGACGAGATTGGAGAGAGTGCCGGTAAGCTTCTCGCGCTTGCCCGCCTGCGGCGTGTTCACCGTGAAAGTGAACCCGTCCGCCTTGGTGCTGGCGACCTTACCATCCCTGATGTCCTGCAGCGTAATGCCCGAATAGGCGAACTCGCCACCATCAGGCGTCGCCGCGCCGCCATTGATCGTGCCGGTCACCGAGGGGATTGTGACCGACGAGGCCGCGATGCCGGTGAACTGCTGAAGCGCAAAGCGATAGATGTCGAGCAGGGATTCCGAGGCCGGCAGTTGCGCCGGGTTGGAGGGGCCGGAATAATCCTTCACCGTGAAGCGCGGCACCTTGTAGGTGACCTTGGCCGGGACCTTGTCGGTCACCTCGGTTGCCAGCTCGATGTCGGTCAGTTCGATGCTGTCGGCCGAGATGCGGGCACGGTCGGGCTGGCGGACGCCGGTGGCGGTCAGGCTCGCGATCCGCAGCCGCGCCGGTGGTTGCGCCGCCGATTCGCCCACGATGTCCACGACCGTGACGGTGCGCGCCAGCATATCCACCGTCACCTTGCCATGGCTCGCCTTGCCGCCGGCGGCGCGGACTTGCGCGAAGGCCGCCTCGATGCCGCTGGTCATGCGATGCTGCACGTAGAGATTGAAGCCGAGCAGGCCGGCGGCGGCGACCACGACCGCGGCGATCAGGCCGATCAATATCCGTATCATCCGGTCAGCTCCGAATTACCGATCATCCTGGGGACAAATTGCCATGTTCTCAAGGGGATGACCGGAGAAGGAAAGGGCGGTATGGCTTCAAATATTGCGCAGCCGGGCGGCTGTTGACGGGAGTGCGATCCGATGTTGCATCGAGGGGGCCCGGCGTGCTTCACATCCGGCTCCATCTGCCGGACAACTGGCCTTGTTAGACCCGCACAGAATAAGAGCTTGAGGCCGGAAACGCGAGAGTACGATGTCATCCTCTTCTGAAGATCTCCATTCGGCGGCGCTGGCCTATCACCGGCTGCCGCGCCCGGGCAAACTTGAGATACAGGCGATCAAGCCGCTCGCCAACCAGCGCGACCTCGCGCTCGCCTATTCGCCCGGCGTCGCCGCCGCCTGCACCGAGATCGCGAAGAACCCCGCCGAGGCCGCCTCGCTGACGGCGCGCGCGAATCTGGTCGCGGTGGTCAGTAACGGTACCGCAGTGCTTGGGCTTGGCAATATCGGCCCGCTGGCCTCGAAGCCGGTGATGGAAGGCAAGGCGGTGCTGTTCAAGAAATTCGCCGGCATCGACGTGTTCGACATCGAGATCAAGGCCGACACGATCGAGCGCGTGGTCGAGACGGTGGCGGCGCTGGAGCCGACCTTCGGCGGCATCAATCTGGAGGACATCCGCGGGCCCGAGTGTTTCGAGATCGAGGCGCAGCTCAAGGAGCGGATGAAGATCCCGGTCTTCCACGACGACCAGCATGGCACCGCGATCATCGTCGGGGCTGCGATCGTCAATGCGCTGCTGTTGAACGGCAAGAAGTTGTCCGAGGTGAAGATCGTCTGCTCCGGCGCGGGCGCGGCCGCGATCGCCTGCCTCAATCTTCTGGTATCGATGGGGGCGCAGCGCAAGAACATCTGGGTCTGCGACATCGACGGCGTCGTGCATGAGGGCCGCAACACCTTGATGGACCGCTGGAAGGCGGTCTATGCGCAGAAGACGGACGCACGGGTTTTGGCCGACGTGATCGGCGGCGCCGACATCTTCCTAGGACTCTCGGCGCCGAATGTGCTGAAGCCGGAAATGGCAAAGCAGATGGCGGAAAATCCGCTGATCATGGCGCTTGCCAACCCGGTGCCGGAGATCATGCCGGACGAGGCGCGGAAAGCGCGCCCTGACGCCATGATCTGCACCGGACGTTCGGACTTCCCGAATCAGGTCAACAATGTCCTGTGCTTTCCCTTCATCTTCCGCGGCGCGCTCGACGTCGGCGCGACCGCGATCAACGAGGCGATGAAGCATGCGGCGGTGGACGCGATCGCACAGCTCGCGCGCGATCCGCCCTCGGACGCCGTCGCGTCGCGCTACGACTCCGGTGAGACACAGGGTTTCGGGCCCGGCTCGCTGATCCCAAGCCCGTTCGACCCGCGCCTGATCCTGCGCATCGCGCCGGCGGTGGCGAGGGCGGCGATGGAATCGGGCGTTGCGACGCGGCCGATCAAGAATTTCGACGAATACACCGCGCTGCTCGAGCGCTTCGCGTTCCGTTCCGGTCTCGTCATGAAGCCGATGTTCGCGAAGGCCAAGACGCAGCCGGTGCGCGTGATCTATGCCGAAGGCGAGGACGAGCGCGTGCTGCGCGCCACGCAAGTGGTGCTGGAAGAGAAGCTGGCGCGGCCGATCCTGGTCGGGCGGCCCTCGGTGGTCGAAGCCCGCATCAAGCGCTTCGGCCTCGCGATCAAGGCCGGCAAGGATTTCGACCTCATCAATCCCGAGGACGATCCGCGCTACCGTTCCTATGTGCAGTCCTATATCGACGTCGCGGGCCGGCGCGGCGTGACGCCCGATGCGGCGCGCACGGTGGTGCGCACCAACAACACGGTTATCGCGGCGCTCGCCGTGGTACGCGGCGAGGCGGATGCCATGCTGTGCGGCGTCGAGGGCCGCTACATGAGCCATCTGCGCCACGTGCGCGAGATCATCGGCTTCCTGCCTGGCGTCAGCGACTACGCGGCGCTGGCGCTGATGATCTCGACCAAGGGCGCCTATTTCATTGCGGATACGCAGGTCCGGCCGAATCCCAGCCCGGAAGAGCTGTCGGAGATGGCATCGCTCGCGGCGATCCACGTCCAGCGCTTCAACTTCAAGCCCAGGGTCGCTTTCGTGTCGCATTCGGATTTCGGCAGCTACGACACCGAATCCTCGCGCAAGATGCGGCGGGCCACGCAGCTCCTTAAAGAAAAGCATCCGGAGATCGAGGCCGACGGGGAGATGCAGGGCGACACCGCGCTGTCCAAGGCCGTGCGTGACCTGGTGCTGCCGGCATCGAAGCTGGAGGGCGAGGCCAACATCCTGATCATGCCGAATCTCGATGCGGCCAACATCGCCTACCAGATGATCAAGTCGCTGGGAGACGCGCTTCCCGTCGGCCCGATCCTGATCGGCCCGGCACGGCCGGCGCATATCCTGACGCCGTCGGTGACGGCGCGCGGTGTCCTCAACATGACGGCGGTCGCAGCGGTCGAGGCCCAGGAGCGTGCGGGCCGCGCGCAGCCGACCTTGTTCGGCTAGGCGGAGACGAATTCGAATTGCTCGCGGCAGGCGGAACGACCATAATCGTTCCGCGCTCGGTTCACGACTGTGATCAATGGGGACGACCATGCCGGGGTTCATTGCTTTCGGACGGGTTTTGTTCGCCGTCCTGTTCATCTATTCGGGAGCAACCAAGCTGTTGGCGATCCAGGCGACCGCGGATTCCTTCGCAGCCAAGATCACCATTCCCGAGATTGCAGCGCCCTATGCGCACCAGCTTGAAACCTTGGCGGCAATGCCGATCATGCAATTGATCGCGATTTCGGTCGGCGTGTTCGAAGTCATCGCCGGCCTGATGATCGCATTGAACTGGCTGGTGCGATTCTTCTCGATCCTGCTCATCATCCTCGTGGTCGGCGCGACCTTCTACTTCCACGATTTCTGGAATCAGCCGGCGCCTGAAAACGCCCACACGCTGATGGAGGCGCTGAAGAACCTGTCGATCATCGGCGCGCTGTTCATCCTCGCCGGCTACGGCCGCACGCCGCGTAGCGCTGAGGCCGCCTACGGCGATGCGTGAGAGACTTGTAGCCCGGGTGGAGCGGAACGCGTAACCCGGGACGGCGGTATCCGTATTTGCGAGCGGCCCCGGGTTACGCTGGCGCTTCACCCGGGCTACGGCAGCCTCACGCTGTGTCGCGCCGCCACGGCGTGACGGTGACGCCTTGGTTCGCATCGAGGATTTGCGGCTCACCCGGCTTCAATCCGTGCGATGCAAGGATTTGCTGCGGCGAGCGGGTGGGGACGCCGGGGAAACAAGGCTCCCCGTCCGGTAGGTTCACCCGCGATGCCTGCGACAGCCAGAACGTGTCGTAGCGATCCATGAACATGTCGAACACCGAGGGACCGCCGATGATCGCGACGGTGCCGCAGGTGACGCCCGCTTGCGCGCTCGCGGTCTCGAACGTGGCACCGGCGGGATTCCAGAGCGTGGCTTGCGGATTTGCGGGATCGGGCGTGGTGGCGCGCACTTTGCGCGTCACGATGATGCGTTTTCGCTGTGGCGAGTTCGGCTGGTCCTCGTAGGAATTGCGGCCATGCACGATCAAGTCGGCACGGTCGAGGGCGGCGGAGAAGAATCTCTTGTCGCCCTCGAACTTCAATTGGTCCGGCATCACGTTATCGGCGCTGGCCAGCCGGCCATCGGCGGAGACGATCACATAGCCTTCGAAACGCAACGCCGGCACGATCGCTTCGCGCGCTATTCCGAAACCGTCGTCACGACGCTGTTGACCGGCCGCGCACTCACCGTCGGCAGCTTGGCGTCCTTGGCCAGCTCTTCCTCATATTGCGGCAGCACCTGCACCGGCGCTTTCGCGCGCATCGCCACGACCTTGTAGCCGCCGGCCTTCAGCCGGCTCAACAGTTCGGGCAGGGCTTCCGCGGTGTGCTTCTGGAAGTCGTGCATCAGGATGATGCCCTTGCCGAGCTTGTCGACCTTCTTCATCACGGTGTCGATCACCGTCTGCGGCTTGCTCGCCTTGAAGTCGAACGAGTCGAGGTCACAGGAGAAGATGGCGATGTTGCGGGTGCCGAGATAGGTCACCATTTCCGGCGGATGCTGCAGCGCCGGGAAGCGGAAGAACGGCGAAGGCGCGACGCCGAGCGCCCACTTGACCGCAGCGAAGCCCTTCTCGATCTCGTCCTTGCGCTGGTCTTCCGTCAGCTTCTTGTTGTTCAGGTTTGCATGCGACCAGGTGTGCGCGCCGACCGTGTGGCCGGCATTGTAAACCTGCTTGAGGATCTCGGGATGGTAGGTCGCGTGCTTGCCGATCGGGAAGAAGATGCCGGTGGTGCATTCGTCCGCCAGCGCCTTCAGCACGGCAGGCGTGTTGTTCGGCCATGGGCCGTCGTCGAAGGTGAGGACCACCTCGTGGTCGCGCAGGAAGTCGAGCTGCTTGAAATGCTCGAAACCGAAGCCGGGTCCGCCGGTCGTGTCGATCTCGACCGTGCGGCCGACGCCGAGCGCGTTCGGATTGTTGCAAGCGGCGCGCGCGGGCTGCGGTGGCTGCGCGGGGGCGGCCGCAGGAACCGGCGCTGGTGCCGCCTGCGGAGCGGCCGCCTGCTGTGCAGGCGCTGGAGCAGCGTTCGCACCCTTGGCGACGGGAGCACCTTTGACCGCGGGAGGAGTCTGCGACCAAACCGCGGTGGACGAGAGCAGCGAAACCACACCCGCAAAAATCAGACCTGCCGCAATGCGCATGGCTGTGTTCCCTAGAGCTATCGTGCGGATAGAGGTATCCAATGCCCGCCCGAACTGCCTCCTACCCCAACTAATAGTAGCCTAGATGGTCACCCCCCGCCAATGCAACGGAGGCCGACTTCCTGCACAGGTAAATTGCAGGGATCAGGCCGCCGCCAGCGCCCGGGCGATGGTGGTCTTGACCCTCGTGTCCTCCGGCGCGACCGACTCGGGGAAGACGTCGGCGATGTAGCCGTCGCGGCCGATCAGATATTTGTGAAAGTTCCAGCGCGGGATATCCTTCGGACGCGCCTCGGCAGCCCATCTGTAGAAGGGATGCGCATTGGGTCCTTTCACGACGGCTTTGGCCGCCATCGGGAAGGTGACGCCATATTGGTGATGCGCGGTCTCGACGATCTCGCTTGCCCCGCCTGGTTCCTGGCTGCCGAAATCGTTCGAGGGGACGCCGATGATGACGAGGCCGCGGTCGCGGAACTCCGTCCACAGGGCCTGCAGCCCCGCATATTGTGGGGTGAAGCCACAGAGCGAGGCGGTGTTGACGATCAGGAGCGGCCGGCCGGCACGCTCGGCAAGCCGGATGTCACCGCCCTGCAGCGCCGGAAACGAGAAGGCATACGCGGTGACCCGGCTCATCGCCGGCTCCGCCCGCAAGCTCCGGGAGTACAAAGGTTCGGCCAATACGGCCACCGCACCCGCGACAAAGATCCTGCGGCTGATCATGGCCATTCCCCTTCGGCGTGAAGATTCGCCGAACAATAACCCGGCGGGGTGGGGGGCGGCTTTCAACATGCCGTTACGGAGATGCCTAGCGCAGCGGGATGATGAAGTCGGTGCCTTCGCCGGTTTCGCCCTGGTTGATGCCCTGGTCGGAGACGATGATCGAGCCGCCTGACGTCAGCGCCTCGTTGACGCGCGCCATTGCGTCCTGCGGGATGGTGATGCGGTCGAGCGCCTCCGCCGGGCTGTTGGCGAGCGGCTGCGGCTTGACCTCGGCGGCGGCGGTTGCGCCGCGGCGGCGCCGTCCCGGATACGCATCTTCCTCGAGACGCACGGCTGTGCGTGCAGTCGGCAGCGAGACCACCGACCAGTGCAGGAGATTGGGATCGCTCTTGTCGACCTGGGCGGTGAACACATGCGTGCCCAGCGGCCGGTCGCCAGATGCGATCACCACGGGCACCTCGAACAGCGGCGCAAAATTCTGCCGAACGTAAAGCTTGGAATCCTTGCGGCTGATCAGAACGGCGATCTGGCCGGTCCGCTTCGGCTGATCGAGCTTTGCGGCGCCCGGCAAACGTGAAGCATCCTTCTTGACGTCGGCAGCAGGTATTTCGCCCGGCTTGGCGGGCTCGGCGGATGTCTCGGCAGCCTTTGTCTCGGCAGCCTTTATCTCGGGAGCCTCTGTCGCGGGAGATTTGGGCTCGGTCGATTTTGCGGCGTCGACCTTGGGCGCATCCTGCTTGACCGCTTCGGCCGTTGTTTCGGCCTTCACGCGTTGACCAGCAGTGGCTTCGGTTTTCGAAGCTTCGGTGCTGGCGGTGATCTCGATCGGATGCTCGCCGGCTGATTTCGCTTCGCCGATCGTGCTGTCGTCCAGCCCGGCGTCGGAAGCGGTTACGGCGGCGGTCTTGGTGAGCGCAGCTTCGGTTTCCGCCTTCGCCTCATCGGGCGCAGCACCTGTGACTTCGCTCTTCAAGGACTCGTCAGCCTTCGCGATGGTCGCGCCAGCTAACGTGAGAGAGGGGCGGTCGGCCGGCATCGCACCGCTGGCGTCCGCGGTATGGGTCTGCTCGCGCAGCGATGTTTGCAGCTCGGCATGACCCACGGTCGCGCGCAGCTCGAGACCGTTTTCGTTGGCCGGCTTGAGCTCCGCGCCCTTGTCGCCCTTGTCGCCTTTGACGCCGAGCGGAGCATCCACCTTCGGTTCTTCGGCAACGGGTTGCGGCCCCACCTTTTGCGTGGCGAGCAGCGGATGCGAGAAAGCAGCGGGCGTGATCTCGCCGGGCGTGATGATGACGCGTGCGCCCATCTTGGTCCAATTCCACATCTTGATCGCGAATGCCATCGGCATCCGGATGCAGCCGTGCGAGGCCGGATAGCCGGGCAGCACGCCGGCATGCATCGCGACGCCCGACCAGGTGATCCGCTGCATATAGGGCATCGGCGCGTTGCTATAGATGTTGGAGTGATGGAATTTGTGTTTCTGGATGACGCTGAAGACACCCATCGGGGTGGAGTGGCCCTTCATGCCGGTCGAGACCGGGCTCTCGGCAAAGAGACCGTTGGCGTCAAAGACCCGCATCTTCTGGTCATGGATCGAGACCGTGATGATCAGCGGCGTCTGCGGCTTGATGCCGGTGTCTTTCTCAGGGGCTGCGGCCTTTGCAGCGGGCTTGCGGGGCTTCTGCCGCCGCGGCTGAATCTGCGGCTCGGGCTGGTAGTAGCTGGGATCATAGTTATTCCAGTAGTAGAGCGCGGCATCGGCCTGCGAGGCGGCGCCGAGCGTGCCTACCGTCGCCAGAAGCGCGATCTTCCAAGCCCGTTTACTTGCAGTATGCAATGTCGAAATCCGACGTCCGCTCACGCGCATAGTCCTTAAGATTCCCAGTCCCGATATTGGTTGGTTGTCGCAGAGGCGAAATACGTTCACCAGCGCAGGCACTTTAACCCTTCTGTGATCGCGGTGCTTTTCATAGAAAGCGTAGCAAAAAAGCCTCACATTAGGTTAAACCGGCCACCGCGTTTCTCAATGCGCGCAGCCTTTCCCTGCAGCCTTTTCGCCATACATAGGCCGCGCCAACAACGTAGCGGAGCCATCATGCACGCCAAAGCCATCACTTCTCCGCAACTGCCTTGGAAGAGGCTGGCTTTGGCCACAGTCGTCCTGGCGCTGGGACTGGTGCAGGCAGCGGTCGCTGCCGACGAGCCCGACCTGATCTTCCGCCGCTCCACCGTATTCAAATGGATTTCGCCCAACGACAAGCTCGCGACCTATGGCGTCGACGATCCCGAGGTCGAGGGCGTGGCCTGTCATTTCACGGTGCCGGAGAAGGGCGGCTTCAAGGGCTGGCTGGGGGTGGCGGAGGAAGTCTCCGACATTTCGCTGGCCTGCCGGCAGATCGGCCCGATCCGCTTCAAGGACAAGATGAGCCAGGGCGACGACATGTTCCGCCAGCGCCGGTCGCTCTTCTTCAAGAAGATGCAAATCGTCCGCGGCTGCGATGCCAAGCGCAACGTGCTCGTCTACATGGTCTATTCGGACAAGCTGATCGAAGGTTCGCCGAAGAACTCGACCTCGTCAGTGCCGATCATGCCCTGGGGGGCGGCCGACACCGTCGTCCAGAAATGCGGCGACTTCATCCAGTAGTGGAAGAGGTGGCTAGAACTGCCGTTTCTTCAATTCAGATCCTCGCATGCCGGCCTGCAGGCGGGCTTGGGGATCGCGGCAGCCCACGAGGCGCACAAGCTTCTGCTGCGCGCATTCATTGTCACCCATGACGTGGATGTCCTGCTGCGACATCGCACCCACCATCTGCTGCTGGCCGGGTTTGCGGGGCGCGGTTTCCTTGCCAACATCGATGTTGCCATTGCCCACGACTGCGATCCTTCGTTGGATTGGGACAAGTAACTAACGCGCGACCATCAACAAAGGTTGCGAGCTGTGCGACTGAGTCGGCAGAGTAAGTTGTTAGGTTCAGTTCGCTGCAGCGCTCCTAGCGGCCAAAGATTAAGAACTCGCGACGTTGTTGATCGGCACGTTGATAATCTAGCGCCAAACCGTGGTTGCCGACGTTGATTTATGTCATTCGCGAGGTGAATCATTTCTTCGCCGGTGGCGAGATAAGGCACGAGGGCGCTAGTGTACCAGAAATGCGGGTACTGAAATCATTGCGTTTTTCGCACCAATGTTTCGTCGCGCCGAGCCGACGAAACAATTCGGCAGTGGAATGAAACCATTTTGAGGTTTTGGCGCAGATGTCCGGAAACAGGGCGTGGCTATCAAATCGCCAACAAGACGGCGGGAACGCTGGAAGACCGGAGACAGTCAAATGCGGACGATCAGCTTTATCCTTGCCTTCGCCTTCGTTCTGGCTGGACCCTCAATGGCGGGGTCCTCCGACAGCGGCCTTCTGGGCATCGGCGCCTTCTCGTACACGGGTTCGCCGATTGTGAGCGCCACGACTCAGGCTATCGTCGTTGCCGCCAACTGAGCTCCTTGTTTGAGCATGATCTTTTCGGAAAACCGGTTTCCACTTTTTCCGGATCATGCTCTGAGAAGTCTGCAAGAAAGCCGACGGTAAATGAACTGCATGCTCTTGCGCACCTGTCTCGCCGTCATCGCAGCATTGATCGTTTCTGCCAGTTCCGCGCAGGCGCAGGCGCCGACAACGCATCAGACCCAGCCGGTGCAATTCCGCACCCTGTTCAAGGTGCTGCCCGACCCGCGTGGTGAATTCGTGCGCCAGTGCGCGCCCCACATGCTCGGCCGCTGGGCGCATCCGGAAGCCGTATGCGGCTGCCTGCATGATTATGCTGCCGCCACCGTCGAGGATCCCGATCTGCGCGAAGCCTTGCTGCGCGGGATCAGCGAGACCGGCGTGCCGACGATCGAGACCGACTGGGTGCCGCCGTCAAAGCAGTCTGAGATCGGCCCGACCTTCACCAAGATCGCCAAGCCGACGCTGCAGTGCATGTTCGATCCGGCGACGGAGTAAGCAGCGTTTCTCGATCATCCCACGAGGTCATCGCCCGGCTTGACCGGGCGATCCAGTATTCCGCGGCGCGTTCTGTGCGCACGACTGGCGATGTCGATTACTGGATGCCCGGCCGGAGCCTGTCATCGGGCTCGCCGGAGGCGAGACCCGGTGGCGGGGCGTGACGGAGGGGGTGTGTTCTAGCGCTTCTTGGTGCCGAGACGTGGGATGCATTTGCGCACGCGCGTCACGCCCTGGCTCGTCATCTGCGAGCCCGAGACTTCCTTGATCTGGCCCGCGGGGCATGATCCGTCGTCGACCATCACGCGCTGGCCCAGTCGCAAATCAATGATGTCCTGCTCGCGTCCCAGCACCTGCGCCGACGCTGACAGTGGCGATGCGAGCCAGCCAAGCAGCGCGATGCAGCCGACGCGCAGAACTCTTTCCGAAATCATCAGCGTCACTTGAGCGTCACTTCCCTTGGATCTTCAGCCCGTCGGGGCCGACATTGATCTGGAAACCTTCGGGCTGCTTCTTGGCCTGGTAGAGCTGGTAGCCGAGCACGCCGATGACGGCGAGCAGCACACCGATGATCAGATACAGGACGTTGCGATTGCCGGGCATCCGGTATCTCCGCCGTACAGCTTTTCATTTTCAGCTTAATGAGCCGCCGGCGATTCTCATAGAGCCGCGCGCGACGTTGGCGTTTTGGCGACGCGGGCTCTCGGCTTGCGGCGCTCGCGCAGCGCGGTGAGTGACGCCTTCGCCAGTCGCTCGGCCGATGCTTTCAGTTCCGGAAGGTCGTGGCCGGCAAACCCCAGCACGAAGCCGGGCAGGGGACGCGCGCGATGATAGGTCTCCGCAAGCAGCCAGCCGTCGACGCCGGCCGCGCGTCTGGCCTCTGACGCCACGACCGGGTCGGTCGACGGATCGAACCGCGCCACCAGATGCAGGCCCTGCGAGGGCACCGGCACCGACAGCTCACCGTCTGATGCCGCCGCCAGCGTCGAGGCCAGTACGTCACGCGCTTCGCGGTAGAGCCTGCGCACCTTCTTCAGGTTGGCGGCGAAGGCGCCGGAGTTGAGCATGTCAGCGACAGCGCCTTCCATCAGCGTGCCCGGAAAGCGGTCGAGCGCGGCGCGGGCCGCCGTCACCGGGCCGATCAATTTTTCAGGCAGCGCGCAGTAGCCGATGCGCAATCCCGGAAACAGCGTCTTGGCAAACGTGCCCATGTAGATGACGCGCCGGAGATGATCGATGCCGGCCAGCGACAGCAGGGGAGCGCCGTCATAGCGGAACTCGCTGTCGTAATCGTCCTCGAACACAAAGGCATCGGCGGCCTTGGCCCAGTCGAGCAGTTCCAGCCGGCGCGGCATCGACATCTGCACGCCGAGCGGAAACTGATGCGACGGCGTCACATAGGCCGCACGCGCCGCCGGCGCGCGGGCCCGGCCGTTCGCAACCATCATGCCCGATGCGTTGACCGGAACGGAAACCGCGCGATAGCCGCAATGCTCGATGGTTCGGCGCGCGATTGGGTACCCCGGATCCTCGCACCAGATCTGATCGCCGGGCTTGAGGATCGCGCTCAACACGATGCGCAACCCGTGCAGCGTGCCCGACGTCAGCATGATCTGCTCGGGGTCGCAGCGCAGGCCGCGCGCCGACAACAAATGATCGGCGATTGCGGCGCGGAGCTCGCGGCTGCCCCTGGGATCGCCGTAATGGAAATGCACTGCGCTGAAGGCGCGCATCCGTCGCCCGACGAAGGCGCGGAAGCGCTGCAGGGCGCGGCTATCGATATGCGTGCAGCCGAGCGCGAGCGCGCCTTGCTGGGGCGCATCGATGGTGATCTTTGGCTTCGGCGCTTCGCGGGTGCGGGCAGGGATGCGGGCCGCGACGAACGTCCCCGAGCCTGTGGTCGCCACCGCGAACCCGTCCGCGATCAACCGTTCATAGGCGGTGACGACCGCGTTACGGCGAAAGCCAGTCTGCCGTGCCAGCGTGCGGGAGGGCGGCAGCGGCTCGCCCGGTTTGACGATGCCGCCGAGGATGGCGTGGCAAAGCGCCTGGTAGAGGCGCTGCTGGGCGGAGGCGCCTGGTGTGACATGCGGTCCGGAAAGGTCGACCGGCAGCTCGGCCTTGCGCGGCGACGCAGAATTGGTCGAAATTTTTCGCATGGAATTGGCACTATCGCAGACCAAATCCGGCGCTACAACTGTTTCGAAACGTTCAAAATCCTAAACAGGAGTTACCGTGAGCGAAGGTGCTGCCGCCTCATATCCGTTGTCACCACGAAACCAGGTGAAGCGCCGCCATGATCGCGGCTTCTATGATCATGAAACCGTTCACCGCATCCTCGACTCCTCGATGATGTGCCACGTCTCCTATGCGATCGACGGCCAGCCCTATTGCACGCCTACCTTCTTCTGGCGCGAGGGAACACGGCTGTACTGGCACGGCAGCAGCGCCAGCCGCATGCTGAGGAACCAGTCCGCGGGCCAGAGGGTCTGTCTCACGGTCGCCCATCTCGACAGCCTGGTGCTGGCGCGCTGCGGCTTCAATCATTCGGCCGACTACCGCGCGGTGATGGCGTTTGGGACGGCCTACCTCGTCACCGATCCGGACGAGAAGCAGCGCGCGCTGGTCGCGATGGTCGACCGCTTCTTTCCCGATCGCACCGCGAGCCTGCGGCAGAGCAATACGCAGGAGATCAAGGCGACATCCTTCATCGCGATGGAGATCGAGGAAGCCTCCGCCAAGATCCGCGCCAAGGGCGTCGCCGATGACGATGAGGATTACGAGCTGCCGATTTATGCCGAGCGCATTCCGGTGCGCACCGTGCTCGGCGCGCCGGAACCTTGCTCGCGGCTGCTCGACGGCGTGACGCGGCCGGCATCACTCGATGGCTATTCGGAAGGCCGTCTGCTCGAAGAAGCATTGCGAGATGCCTATTTTGCGCAGTACCCCGGTGGCTGAGATCACGCTATAGCGGTGTCGGGCAAGCGCCCGTGCGCTTGATGATCGAACCTGGAGTTGGAGCCGCCGCATGAATGCCGATACGCAACAAAGGATCCTGGACGCCGTTGATGCCGGCTTCGATGCGCAGCTTGCGACCACGAAGGAATTCGTCGCGATCCCCTCGACCCGTGGCGCGGAAGGTCCATGCCAGGACATGATCGGCGATCTCCTGCGCGCACGCGGCTACGAGGTCGACGACTGGCATATCAATGTCGACGATCTGAAGGATCTTCGCGGCTTCGGCCCGATCGAGCATGATTTCTCCCGGGCGCGCACGGTGGTCGGCACCTACCGGCCGCCTACCGATGGCGGCAAATCGCTGATCCTGCAGGGGCACTGCGACGTGGTGCCGACCGGCCCGCTCGACATGTGGGAGACGCTGCCATTCTCACCCACCATCAAGGACGGGCGGATGTATGGCCGCGGCGCCTGCGACATGAAGTCGGGCACGATCGGCGCGCTCTATGCGCTTGATGCGATCAAGGCTGCAGGCTTTCGCCCGACCGGGCGGATCCACTTCCAGTCGGTGATCGAGGAGGAGAGCACCGGCGTCGGCGCGCTCTCGACGCTCCAACGCGGCTATCGCGCCGATGCCTGCTTCATCCCGGAGCCCACCAATGGCCACATGATCCGCTCGCAGGTCGGCGTGATCTGGTTTCGGCTGAAGGTGCGCGGCTTCCCGGTACACGTGTTCGAGGCGGGCGCCGGCTCAAACGCGATCATGGCGGCGTATCATTTGATCCACGCGCTGGAGAAGCTCGAAGCCGAATGGAACGAGCGCGCCAAGGCCGACCGGCACTTCAAGGACGTCGCGCATCCCATCAACTTCAATCCGGGCATCATCAAGGGCGGCGACTGGGCCTCCAGCGTGCCGGCCTGGTGCGACGTCGATTGCCGCATCGCCGTGCTGCCGGGCTGGTCGATCGCGGAGTGCCAGAAGGAGATTTTGGCTTGCGTCTCGGCGGCCGCGCGCGACCATCGTTTCCTCTCCAACAATCCGCCTGAGGTGCAGTGGTCGGGCTTCCTGTCCGAGGGCTATGAGCTGACTGACGCGGCCGCGCCGGAAGCGGCGTTCGCGAAGGCGTTTGGCGCCGTCTATGGCGGCACGGTGGAAGACCGTGCCTTCACCGCGCTCACCGATACCCGCTTCTACGGATTGAACTACAACATCCCGAGCCTGTGCTTCGGCGCCAGCGGCGCGGCGATGCACGGCTTCAACGAATATGTCGATCTGGAGTCGCTGCGCAAATCCACCAAGGCCACCGCACTGTTCATCGCGGAATGGTGTGGGGTGGAGAAGGTGTAAGGCGCCGTAGGGTGGGCAAAGCCAACGGGTCGCGCGAACGCGCGCCCGATGACAGGCTCCGCGTGCCCACCATTCACGGCCGGTGCAAGGGAAGGTGGGCACGCTTCGCTTTGCCCACCTACGAATTCGACGACCACAGCGCCGCGACGATCGCATCCAGCCCATCGGTGAGCGCGGCCGGGCCCGGCTGTAAAATGATCGTCGACTTGATCTCGACGATACGATCGTTGCGCACGGCGGGGATATCGCTCCAGCCGGGGCGGTTGCGGATGCGATTGGGTACCACCTTCTTGCCGCACCAGGAGGCGAGGATCACGTCAGGCGCGGCGTCACGCACGATCTCGGGCGCGATGATGCGATCTTTCGCGGACTTGTGTAACCGCAAGCCTGGCAGCGCGTCTTCGCCGCCGGCGATCTCGATCAGCTCGGACACCCAGCCGATGCCGCTGATCAGGGGATCGTCCCATTCCTCGAAATAGACTTTTGGCTTCGGCTGCGAACGCGGTGTCGCAGCGATGGCGGCGAGGCGCTGCTCGAAATCCGCGGCAAGCCGGTCGGCGCGTTCGGCGGCGCCGACGATGGCGCCGAGGGTGCGGATCATCGCCATGATGCCGGCAATGTCGCGCTGGTTGAAGACGTGGACGTCGACGCCGGCCCGCACGAGATCGGCGACGATGTCGGCCTGGATGTCGGAGAAGGCGAGCACGAGGTCCGGCTCGAGTGCCAGGATTTTCGGGATGTCCGCCGAGATGAACGCCGCGACGCGCGGCTTCTCGCGCCGGACCTGCGGTGGCCGTACCGCATAGCCGGAGACGCCGACGATGCGGTCCTGCTCGCCGAGCAGGTACAGCGTCTCCACGGTCTCCTCGGTGAGGCAGACGATCCGGCGGGGAGGGAAGTGGCGCATCGGAAATCTCTATCGTCGGCCGCATCGTCACGCCGGCCATTACCTCCGACGTCATTGCCTGATTTACCGGCTCCGTCCATTCTCTGCCGCTGCCGCGCGCACAACAAAACGGGAGGACGCATGACGCCGCTGGAAAAGATCCAATCGATGAAGATGCCGTTTGCGGAATTGAAGGGCGTCATCTTCACGGAGGCCGACAAGGACCGCGTGGTGGCAAAGATGCTGGTGCGGCCGGACCTCTGCACGCTGTATCACACCATCCACGGCGGCGCGGTGATGGCGCTTGCGGACTCGGTCGGGGCGGCCGCGACTGTGATCAATCTGCCCGAGGATGCCGAGGGGACCACGACGATCGAGAGCAAGACCAACTTCATTGGCGGCGCCAAGGAGGGGACCACGGTCATCGCCGTTGCCACGCCCGTGCATCGCGGGCGGCGCACGCAGGTCTGGCAGACCCGATTGGAAACCGAGGACGGCAAGCTGGTTGCCATCGTAACCCAGACCCAGATGGTACTTTAGTATGCGCGAAGTCCTGAATTCATCAATAAATTCAATCCGAAAGATCAAGTGAATCCAAATGCGAGATTCGGTGAATCTTCGTACTTGAATTTCATGCTGCGACGCACAATATTGGGCGTCTAGGGATTCGACGCCTCCTCGAGGGCTACCACGAGGAGTTATGGAATGAACTACGATTCTACCCGTTCGGCGCCAGCCAAAGGTACCGTTCGGACCCTCAGCCAGTCGGAATTGCCGCTTTTGCGGGATCATCTGCTGAGGCTGGACCGAACCAGCCGCTATGATCGCTTCCATGGCTTCATGGATGACGGCTTCATCAAGCGCTACGCCGAAAAATGCGCCAGCGACGGCACCGTCATCATCGCCTATTTCGAGAACGGCACGGTGCGCGGTGCGGCCGAATTGCATCCGCCGGAGCAATCGCCGGACGGCGAGCCCGAGATCGCCTTCAGCGTAGAGCGCGCGGCGCGCCGCAAGGGCGTCGGCAGCGTCCTGTTCCGCAAGCTGATCGCAGAGGCGCAGGCGAGGGGCTATCGCTCGCTTCGGATCACCACCGGTGCGCAGAACGAGGCGATGCGGACGCTCGCCAGCAAGTTCGGCGCGAAGCTGACGTTCCGCCACGGTGAATCCACCGGCAGCATCGATCTCGCGCGGCATGGCCAGCCGGAGCCGGTGCCCGCGGCGGTTGCGCCGCTGGAGGCGGCGCGCGCGATCGCCAATCTCAACCGCGCCTATTGGCAGATGGTGTTCAAGATGTACGGCTGGGGCCGCGCCGCCTGATCGGCGCGCCACTCCGCCCCGGCAATTCGTTCAGATGAACGAGTTGCCAATCGAAGTTCAGGTGCCGGTGCGCTTGTCGTTACCGAACCGCCGGACCACGCGCCGCTCGACCACGACCGCGCGCTGCGCGCCTTGCTCGCCCGTGATCACACGGGTCGCCGATCTTACGCTGGTTCGCGCCGTCTTCTTCACCTCAGCCAGCACGTCCTCGTAAGGAAGGCCCATCAAGGCGGACGCGATCTCGGCCTGCTGCTCGAGGTCGTCGGTGATGCCGACGGCGGCGAAGATCGCTTCCTCCAGCGTCGGCGGATCGCGCCTCACGCGTCGGGGACCATATTTCGTTTGCCAGTCTTCGCTCATCGGGGCCTCGCTGGGAGCGCGACGACGGTTCCATGAATCTCATCCGCCCGCCTCTTCGTTTTGAGCATGATCTCCGCGCAAACCCTTCGTGTCTGTCGCGAGGAAAAACCGGTAGCTACTTTTTCCGGATCATGCCTGGGCCGGATACCTAGGCGCCATATTGTTGCATTGCAATATGAAACTGACATGGCAATCCAGCCATGCACGGTAGACTTTCTCAAGTTTACCCCGACTCATCGCGCGATCGTTACCGGTTATGCACCGCAATCGTGCGCCGTCGTCACTCACATCGAGGCCGCCCTTTCGATAGCTGCGGAATCAACGGGCGGCTGCGGCCAACGTTGCAACGCGGCGCGGCCTGCGTCGGTCAGCACATAGATCCCGCGCTCGGCGCGGTCGAACCAGCCGTAAACATTATGCAGCAGGATCTTGCCGGCATCCGGAATATCGACCCGGAGCTCGCGCACGCGCCGTGGTCCATTGGCGAGGGCCGACGCGCAGGCAAGCGCCTGCTGGCGGTAGGCGGTCATGATCGGCGAGCGCGTGCTGCCGCCCATCACGGGATCGCCCTTGCGGCGATTGTGCTCGGCAACCAGGCGCGAGCGCTTCTTCGGATCGCGGCGCGGCGCCGTGGTCGGCGGCTTCACCAGCACCTCGACCTCGCCGGCGCCGGTCACTCCCAGCATGCCGAAGCCGAGGCGGCGGCAGAGATTGCGGTAGCGCGCGTCGCTTTCGCGGCCCTTGCCGCGCGTCGATAATTTGGCGGCGATCCAGATCTCGTCGCAGGCGCCGGCGCGACCGACCGCCTGCAGGATCAGTTCCAGGTTGAAGGTGAGCTTCAGCTCACCGACCACGACGACCGGCGGATCGTCGCCGCTCAGCGCCACCAGGTCGCAGCCGCCGATCTCGCCCTTCACCGTGAAGCCGAGCTGTTCGAGGAACCGTTTGACGGGCAGATAGAGCGAGGTTTCCACGCGCAAGACTCCAGCCGCGGAATGCCGCGACTCAATTTCGAGGAGTCTACCGCAAAGCGTTTGCCGGGACGGTGGCAAAACGGTTAGTCTTGGTGCGGGACGACTAGACCAAATGGCGATCGGTGAGCCTGCGCGAGCAAACGGTCCGCGCGGGAACTGGTTGCATTTGTCGCGTGAGAAGCAGGCGCCAGGGTGCTGCAGGGACTGTACAAATTCTCGTTCAGGACAGTGCGGGGCACTGGCTGCGGCGTGATGTTCGCAACCGCCTCCGGCAAGTTCTATGGCGGCAATTCCGGTTCGTCCTTCATCGGCAGCTACACGGAGGAAGGCGGCATCATCTCGTCCGAGGTCAAGATGACGCGCCACAACCACGATCCGGACTATGTGCCGATGTTCCCGGTCGACAACATCGTCATGACCTTCAAGGGCACGCACAAGGGCGACGAGGTTCATTTCGAAGGCGGGACCTCCGCCTTGCCCGGCATCGTGTTCACGGCAATCCTGACCCCGATCAACGACAAGGATGCGCCTGCGCCTGGCAGGGTCGGACCCGACGGCATCGGCAACGGGCTCTATTCCATCCACATTCGCATGCTTGATGGACTCGACGGCGGCAACACCGGCGTGATGATGCTGCATGACGGCCGCATCTGGGGCGGCGATGCTTATTTCGACTATATCGGCGCCTACACCGCCGCGAATGGCCGGTGGAAGGGCGAGATCGTCAATCGCGAGCATACGCCGAGCCTGGGCGAGCGGCCGCTGTTCGGCCGCCACGAAGTCGGCATTGGCTTCTCCGGCACCTACGATTCCGAAGGCGCCGAGGCTGAAGCCACTGCGCTCGCCGGCAAACGCAGCGTCCGCTTCAAGGCGGTCCTGAAGAAGCTGGTGGAGGCGTGAGGGTCAAAGGTCTCGACATCTGCCCGCGCGATAGGCGCTGATTGCTTCAGTGGCTAACGGATCAAGCTTGCCCGCGCGGGCGTTGCGCTCGATTTCCATATCGAAGCTGCCGGCATCGAATGCTTCAAACCATGCTCGAAAGCGCGCCAGCTCTCCAAGAGGGAGTTGCTCAACGGCTTGTGCAATGTCTTTGGCGGTCTTCATCTCGAAAACCTCTGCTAAACGCGCCCATTCACCGGCAACAGCGCGCCGGTGACTGCGCTGGCTGCGTCGCTGGCGAGGAACAGGATGACGTCGGCGAGTTCCTTTGGCGCCACCCATTTTGAGAAATCCGCCTTCGGCATGCTGGCGCGGTTGGCGGCGGTGTCGATGATCGAAGGCAGCACGGCGTTGACCGTGATCCTGCCCTTGTGCTCGGCGGCGAGCGCTTCGGTCAGGCGGTGCACGCCGGATTTCGAAGCCGCATAGGCGCCCATGCCGGCACCGGCCTGCAGTGCACCGAGCGCGCCGATATTGATGATACGCGCGGCGCTGGACGCAAGAAGGTGCGGGATCGCCGCGCGCGAGGCGTTGAGCGCGGTCGTGACGTTGAGCGCATACATCCGCTGCCAGGTTACGGGATCGCCGTCTGAGACCGCCTCGAAGGCAAAGCCGCCGGCGATGTTGATGAGCGCGTCGAGCCGGCCGAAATGTGTCGCCGCCGTGTCGATCGCCTTTTTCGCCTGGGCTGCGTCGGTCAGATCAACGCCGCCGAGCTCAATCCGGCTCGACGTCGGCGAAAGCGATGACGGCGCGTGATCAATGCCGGCCACGCATGCGCCGCGCGCCAGGGCTTCCTCAACGACCACCTTGCCGAGCGCACCGGACGCGCCGGTGATGACAATAACTTTTCCGTTCATGAGACAGCTCCGCACTACCCGGGGCAGACAGACTAAACTCAGCAGAAATTCATTTGCAATGCCGGCAAAACCGTCGCCAAATAGGCATTCAACGTTAAATAGCAATCAATTTGTGAGGCTCCAAAATGGTTGACAATTTTGCAGATGCCGAATTGCCCGATCAGTTGATCGCCTTCAAGTATCCGCTGCCACGCCCGGCCGAGGCGCTTCGGCACGGCGGGCCGCTGAAGATCATCGCGATGGGATCATCATCGACCGCTGGTAGGGAAGATGTCTTGCCTTATCCATATTGGCTGGAAATGTATCTGAGGCGCGCCAGCGATAATCCAAGGATCGATGTGCTCAACAGGGGGGTAGGCGGCCAAGAGGCGATCGAAGAACTAGATCGCTTCGATTCGGACATTTTCGCCGAAGCACCGGCACCGTCACTGGTGATCTGGCAGGTCGGCACCAACGCCGTCTTCCACAAGGAGAAGTACAACGTCGACGACGTCGCGGCGAAAATTGCCGTCGGTGTCGACCGGCTTCGTGCCCATGCAGGCCAGATGGACGTGCTGCTGATCGATCCGCAACATGTCCCGGCGATGTTGATCGACGACAAGGCGGAGCTTTCCGAGCGCATGGTCTCGCTGATCGCCGCAGTGGCAGAGCGGGCAGGAGTCAATGTGTTTCGCCGCTGGGCGCTGATGCAGCATTGGCATGCGCAGAACAATATCGGTTTCGATCGTATGCTCGACCCGACCGATCCCGATCGATTGCATCAGAGCGACGGCAGCACGCTCCGGATCTCTAGGGGTCTTACGGATGCTATTCGGAAAGCTGCCGCCGTAGCGTAGCCGTCTACGTAGGACTACGGTCTCGCCCTTGATCGGTAAAATTTGCCGGACTTCTGTAAGTCGATTGCAGAATCCGTTCGCTAGAAGCGAGGTCCCATCATGGCAGGGGATCAGACCATGGGAAACTTACCCGATCACGGTTTACCGCTCGTTCAGCTTAAGGAGCAGCGGCGGGACTTGGTCGTCGCGCTGCAGAATCGCGCCGGTCCGGTCAGCGGCTGGGAGTTGATGCAGATCGCGGCCGTACAGCAGGCGATCTCGGCCTTCGAGGAGGTCATCGCCGACCTCGACGCCGAGCTGGAAGCGGCTGCTTAGAGCTTGCTTTGACGCGTTTTCTTCACGCGAACCGGTATCCACTTCGCTCGAAAACGCTCTAGACCTTCTCGAGATAGAGCGCGGAGAGTTGCGCGCGCTCAGCCTCGGCGATGCCGAGTCCGTCGCGGATATAATTGTCGAGGCCGCCGTAATCGGCGTTGATGGCCTCGAACGACGTGGCCAGGAAGGCCGCCCGCACCGTGCCGATCACCTGCAGGACACTGTCGGGCAGATCGCTGGTCACGATGGGATCGCGCCGATAGAAGCGGTTGGTCAGCAGATAGTCTTCGGAGATCACCTCATCGGGAACGCCGAGCGTGTGCAGGATCAGCGCGCAGGCGAAGCCGGTGCGGTCCTTGCCGGCGCTGCAATGGATGACGAGCGGCGCGCGGTCCTCCAACAGATGCGCAAACAGTGCGCGGAAGCGCGGCGTGTTCTCCTGCACATAGCTCCGGTAGGAATCGCGCATCACCTCGATGGCGTCATTCTCGGTCGGCGGACTGCCGCTGGCGGCGATGGCGCGCAGCGCGGCGATCACCGTTGGTTCGACAGGGAGCGAATGCACGGTGATCTCGGCGACCCCGCACAGCCCCTCGGCGCGCTCCTCGCGGCCACGGAAATCGAAGGCGCTGCGGACGCCGAGGCCGCGGACCACTGCGACATCGTCGTCGGTGAGGCGGCCGAGATGGTTGGAGCGAAAGATCTGGCGCCAACGGACGCTGCGGCCGTCGCGCGTGGTGTAGCCGCCGAGGTCGCGGAAATTGCTGGCGCCGGCGAGATTGAAATGTCGGGCAGGGGAATCTTGCATCGGGCTGACTTAAGCAATCTTCTACGGCAAGCAGATGACCGGATAAGAGATGGTGCGCATCCCGTGCTCGTCTATACTCAAGCTGGCTCCGGGGGCGAAGCATGAATCATCGACAGGCAGCGATTTTTGCGGTGGTGTTGGTGGCGGGAACCCTCGCCGGTGGATCGCAAGCCTCGGCCCAGAGCACGTTCCGGAACTATCGCTGCGCCGACGGCACGCAGTTCATCGTCGGATTTTTCCAATACGATTCCCGCGCCCATCTGCAGCTCGACGGCAAGGCGGTGACGCTGTTGAAGCGGCTGACCATGTCAGGCTCGCGCTACTCTGGCGGCGGCGTTACGCTGAGGATCACCAAAGCCGGACTCGCCACGCTCAAGCACGCCAAGCGGCCGACCACGGCCTGCGAGCTGGCATGAAAAAGGGCCGAAACGCGCTCGCTCCGACCCTTTTCTACGCTACCGATCCCCGACATTCCCGTCGGGACGTTATCCGACATCCACCCGGCATTAGTGGTCACGCGTTGGCTTGGATTCCTCGATAGCCGCTTGGTGGTACCAGCTACCGCTGCAATCGGCCTTGTTCACCTGTGAGGCGGCAATCTCGAGCGCCGACTTGGTCTCACCGTAGCGGTGTCCCGCGATGGAGGCCCGGCCGCCGACCGGAAATTGGTAGATCTTGGCAGATCCCTGATTCAAACCCGAATTCATGTGATTCTCTCCTCTCATCGGAGCTGCGATCCTCCACGGTGCGCCCGACTTGTTCTCGTGTGGTTACCCGGACCTGCGATATCAGCCGTGCCCCGCTCGAATGCAAGATGATCAAAAAAAGTCACTAGATGATCATTCTGTAGGCATTTTCGGTTTTGCTTCGCGTGAGGCACTAAGCAGATGGCTAACTCGTAAGCCGCGGCGAAGGTTGCGGGTGCGGGGCGGCGCATCCAAGGAAAGTTGCTTGGGCGTGCCAAGGCTTTAATCGGACCGCAGGCACCTAGCCAAAATTGCCGGAGAATCAGGCGCCGGTTACCGCCTCAAAGGGTCATTTGGCCGCCTGACGCGCATGCCAGCCGCGCTTCTATGTCGCAGCGAAAATGGCGTCTCGCCGTCTGGACTTTTCCCCAGAGGCTCGCTCCCGCACTGCAGCGATTGGCATTCAAATTGCTTGGTAGATTCTTGGCCGATGGTGGCCGGGTACGCGTGGGGCAAGACCGGCTGGCTTTTCGGCCCCTCGCGTTTTGCATCATCAACAGAGAGGCTCAATGACCAAGTACAAGCTCGAGTATATTTGGCTCGACGGGTATACGCCGACACCGAATTTGCGCGGCAAGACTCAGATCAAGGAATTTGCGTCGTTTCCGACGCTCGAGCAGCTTCCGCTCTGGGGCTTCGATGGCTCCTCGACCATGCAGGCTGAAGGCCACAGCTCCGATTGCGTGCTGAAGCCGGTCGCCGTCTATCCGGACGCTGCGCGCACCAACGGCGCGCTCGTGATGTGCGAAGTCATGATGCCCGATGGCGTCACCCCGCATCCGTCCAACAAGCGCGCCACCATTCTCGATGACGCCGGCGCCTGGTTCGGCTTTGAGCAGGAATATTTCTTCTACAAGGACGGCCGTCCGCTGGGCTTCCCCTCGAGCGGCTATCCCGCTCCGCAGGGCCCGTACTACACCGGCGTCGGCTACAAGAACGTCGGCGATGTCGCCCGCAAGATCGTGGAAGAGCATCTTGACCTCTGCCTCGCCGCCGGTATCAACCACGAAGGCATCAACGCCGAAGTGGCGAAGGGCCAGTGGGAATTCCAGATCTTCGGCAAGGGCTCCAAGACCGCTGCTGATCAGATGTGGATGGCGCGCTATCTGATGCTGCGCCTCACCGAGAGCTATGGCATCGACATCGAGTTCCACTGCAAGCCGCTCGGCGACACCGACTGGAACGGCTCCGGCATGCACGCCAACTTCTCGACCCAGTACATGCGCGAAGTCGGCGGCAAGGAGTACTTCGAGGCGCTGATGGAAGCCTTCAAGGCCAACCGCGCTGACCACATCGCGGTCTACGGTCCGGACAACCATATGCGCCTGACCGGCAAGCACGAGACGGCCTCGATCGATACCTTCTCTTACGGCGTCGCCGACCGCGGCGCTTCGATCCGCGTTCCGCACTCCTTCGTCAACAACAGCTACAAGGGCTATCTGGAAGATCGCCGTCCGAACTCCCAAGGCGACCCCTACCAGATCGCTTCGCAGATCCTGAAGACCGTCGCTCAGGTCCCGACCGGCAAGAAGGCCGCGGCCTAAGACGCTCCCGGCCCGGGCTGGGGGCGCCCGGGGCCGCAATCAAGTCCGCCAAAGCCGTCTGGCTTTGGCGGACTTTCGCATTTTAGTGGCATTGGACTGGTTGCACTTCCGAACCGTCCACACGCTTTGTTCAGCGCAAGCCGGTATCGACCTCACCGAAAGCGCGCTAGACTTGGTCTGGATGGCGCAGGCCGGGGACCGACGTGGGTTTCGGAGGCTTCTATAAGGTCAGATTTCAGCTCAACGATGCGGTCGGCCGCAGCGTGATGCATGCGCACGACGGCAAGATGCTCGGCGGCAATTCGGCCTTCGCCCATATCGGCACTTACGAGGAAAGCGGCGACGATGTCTCGGTTGTGGTCAGGACCGTGCGCCACAATCCGGATCCCAACTATCCCGCCATGGCCGGCACCGATGATGCGACGCTGGTGGCGCAGGGCCGGCCCAATGGTGACACCTATCGCTTCGAGGGAGGGTTGCGGGAGGTGCCAGGCGTCCCGTTTCAGGCAGTGCTGACGCCGATCGAGGAGCAGGAGATTCCGATCGCCGGCGGCGTCGGCGAGGGCGGGATCGCCAACGGCCTCTATTCCATCGATCTTCGTCTGCTGGATGGGGTCTCAGGCGGCCTGACCGGCGTGATGCTGCTCAAGGATGGCCGCATCGTCGGCGGTGACGCGTGCTTCTATTATCTTGGTACCTACTTCTCGGAGAATGGCCGCTGGAAAGGCCAGATCCTCAACCAGGAGCACACACCGGCGAGGGGCGAGAATCCGGTCTTCGGCGGCCACGAAGTCGGTATCGGCTTTTCCGGCACCTGTGATGACGAGGGAGCGGTGCTGGAAGCAACCGCGCTCGCCGGCAAGCGCAGCCTGCGATTGACGGCAGTGCTGAAGCTGATGCGCCGCCTGTAAGACGCGATGCCAGACACCATTCGCCTGCTCTCTACGCTGGCGCTGAAAGGCGCAGTTGCCAATCTTGCCGGACTGTATGAGGCGTCCAGCGACGTACGGATCGACGCCGATTTCGCGCCGACGTTGGCGCTGCTCGACCGGATCAGGCGCGGCGAGGGCGCCGACATCCTCATCCTGACGCAAGAGGGGCTCGCCGAGCTCGTGCGGGAAGGACGCGTGGCCGCGGAGAGCTGCGTCGATCTCGCGCGCTCCTATGTCGGCATCGCCGTGAAGGCCGGAGCCATTCATCCCGACATCACCAGCGAGGCGGCATTGCGCGCGACGCTGCTGGCTGCGCGCTCGGTGGCTTATTCGCGGATCGGCGCCAGCGGCATTTTCTTCGCGCAACTGATCGAGCGCTTAGGCATCGCGGCCGAGATCAACGCGCGTGCGACCATTATTCCGTCGGGATTCACCGCAGAGCGACTCATCACTGATGAGGCCGATCTCGCCGTGCAGCAGATCAGCGAATTGAAGCAGGTTGCGGGCATCGAGGTCGTCGGCGCAATTCCGCGCGAGTTGCAGACGCCGGCGGTGTTCTCAGCGGGCCGCATGATTGGCTCGGAGAAGGCGGGCCAGGCCGACCGGCTGCTGCGCTATCTCGCTTCCGCCAAGGTCGCGCCGATGCTGCGCGAGTCGGGGCTTGAGCCTTGATGTATCACGGTGGACGCTGCGCTGACCCGCCATCGCGTTGCTGCGAACTTTAGGTTGTGCAATGCTCGTGGCATTCATTGGAGGGAATGCCATGGCCAAGAAGCGGAAATCAGCCGGCGGCAAAACGCCATTCCACGCCGTCGTCGAGAAAATCCAGAATCGCAGCATCAGCGATGCCGACATTTCGAATTTCTTTGTCGTCCAGCCCAATCCGCGGCGGCCATTCGATTTCACGGTCGGTTTGAACCGCTCCGCCGTTGATTTTCAGGGCATCGAGAAATCCGCCAAGCTGGCCGACGCCCTTGCGCATGATGCGTCGATTGGCCGAGATGAAAAGCTTGCTCCGACCACGCCACCGAAGGGTTTTGGTCGCAAGGTCCCGGTTGTCGCCGAGGGCGATTCATGGTTTCGGCTGCCGCCGCTGGTCATGCCGCCCACGCTGATTGACGTGCTCCAGCAAAGTTACGTCTATCCCATCAGCAATCTGGCGCATTGGGGAGATACGCTCACGGAAATGATCCAGGCCGGCCAGTTCTGGCCCGCGCTGATCTCCGGGGAGGCGGATACGTTTCTGTTTTCCGGCGGAGGAAACGACATGCTTGGCGGCGATGCCGGCATCGCGCGCTTCCTCAATCTGTTCGATCCCGATCACGCCAATCCGTCGGATGCCGCCTACTACGTCAAGCCGGAATTCTACGCAAACCTCAAGCTGGTCCTGCAGGACTACGAGTCCCTGATCCAGCGCGTCCATCTGCGCGCGCCTGATGTGATCATGGTCGGCCACGGCTACGACTACGCGATCCCGCGCAGCAGCGGCCCCTGGATCGGAAATGGCATGATGTTCGTGGGACTCGACCCGACCTTTCAGGCCGACCTCTGCCAGGCGATCATGCGCATCATGACCGATGCCTTCAACAAGGGGCTTGCGGGCTTCGCCGCGACCTATTCGAATTATCGTTTTGTCGACCTGCGCGGGGCGGTTGGCAAGAACGAATGGCGCGACGAATTGCATCCGACGGCCGCCGGCGCCGCAAAGACCGCCGCCCGATTTGATGCGATGCTGAAGAGCCTGCCCAAGTCCGGCACGTTCGAGACGCCGGCGATTGCGTCGCGCGTGCTGTTCGGGCGGGCCGCCTAGATCCCTTTTCAAGGCTGTCGAATGCCGGCTTTGCCGCCATCGGCAGCCTTGAATTTGCCGGGCCTTCGAAGCAACGTAGCGGCATGAAGAAACGACTTTCCTGCTGCCTGTTTGCTGCGCTCATGGTTGGCGTGGCGCCAGGCCATGCCCATGCGCAATCTGCCGACCTCGTGCTGTGCGACCGCCTCGCGGCCGATCCCTCTGATCCCGACAAGCCCGCCGACGTCAAGGGCGTGCCGGAGGTCGCCTCGGCCGACATCGCGACCGCGATCAGATACTGCGCGACTGCCACGAAATCCTCGCGCCGGGCGATGTATCAGCTCGGCCGCGCCTATGCGGCCAATCGGCAAACGGCGGAAGCGGTCGCGGCCTGGCGCAAGGCGGCAGACAAGGGCTCGACCTCGGCGATGGTCGAGCTCGGCGTGCTCTATGGGACTGGCGCGGGCGTTGCGAAGGACGAGGCGCAGGCGCGCAAACTGTTCGAGCGCGCGGCGCAGGCCGGCAATCCGCGCGGCGTCACCAATCTCGCCGCGCTCGGCGGCTCCTCGGCGGCCGACCCGGCGCGCGCCCGCGAATTGCTCGCGAAGGCCGCCGAGACCAACCCCGAGGCGCAATATCAGCTCGGCCTGATGCTTTCCGAAGGCACCGGCGGCGAGAAGGATGATGTCGCGGCGCGCGCGCTGTTCGAGAAGGCGGCGGCGCAAAATCATCCCGGCGCGCTGGAGCGGATGGGCGCCTTCGCGCAATCCGGCCGCGGCGGTCCGAAGGATTCGGATGCCGCGAAAGCCTATTACGAGCGCGCCGCAGCCCTCGGCGACGAGGACGCCAAGAAGGCGCTGGAGCGGGCGCGATGTCCGATGACGATCAAGGACAAGCGCGGCAACGTCGTGACGAACCTCTGCTTCTAGCGCGATCAATGGTAGCCCAGCCGCCATTGCGAGCGTAGCGAAGCAATCCATCTCTCAAAGCTTGCGGTGACAATGGATTGCTTCGCTACGCTCGCAATGACGTCTGTGGTGCGGCTTGTTCGAATTCCGTAAGCCGCTTTGCCGCCACGGCCCAGAATTGGGAGCTCGCGGCCTACGAACTGAGCCAGCTCGAATCCAGCCTTGCGGAAGCAGCCATGCTGTATTCCGGTATCCCCGTCAGCAATGTCACCACGCTGAAGGATCCGTTGCAGTCGGTTTCCGACGCGATCGCCGCGAAGGATGGCCGCAAATTTGCGAAGGCCTTTGGAAATCTGACCGAAGGCTGCAATTCCTGCCACACGTCGATGGGCCGAAGCTTCATCGCCATCCGCGTTCCCACTGGACCGCAGCCATTTGGCAATCAGCTATTTCCACCTCAGCGCAAGCCCTAATGGAACCGAGAGGGTGGGGCGCGGTTGATCGGGCAAAAGGAGACCCGACCATGATCCGCAAGCTACGATCCGGCGAATACCGCCTCTATTCGCGGAAGGTCAATCCGAAGACCGGTAAACGCCGCAATCTCGGCACCTTCAAGACCCGGGCCGCGGCCGAAAAGCACGAGCGCGACGTGCAATATTTCAAGCGCCACTAGTCGAGACTGTCCTGCGCGACGTCGCCTCTCTCCTCGTCATTGCGAGCGTAGCGAAGCAATCCATGCCCCCACTTGCCGCGCTATGGATTGCTTCGCTGCGCTCGCAATGACGGGCGAGGCGCCGAGTCCGTGTTTTCGGCGGCTGGCCCGATATCTCCGCTCGCGCTGGCGGGCGAAATCGACTAAGAGCGCCCCGCACAGATGTCCCACCAGATAGCGCAATGATCCGTCTCGATAACGTCAGCAAGCAGGCCGGCCACCAAATCCTCTTCATCGAAGCTTCCGCAGCGCTCAACCGGGGTGAAAAGATCGGCCTCGTCGGGCCGAACGGCGCCGGCAAGTCGACGCTGTTCCGCATGATCGCAGGCCAGGACGTGCCCGACGAAGGGCAGGTCGCGGTCGATCGCGGTATCACGATCGGCTATTTCAGCCAGGATGTCGGCGAGATGTCCGGCCGCAGCGCGGTCGCCGAGGTGATGGATGGCGCGGGCCCCGTCAGCATCGTTGCGGCCGAGCTGAAGGAGCTCGAGGCCGCGATGGCCGATCCTGATCGCGCCGACGAGATGGACGACATCATCGCGCGCTATGGCGAGGTGCAGGGACGGTTCGAGGAGCTTGACGGCTACGCGCTCGAGGGGCGGGCGCGCGAGGCGCTGGCCGGCCTTGGCTTCAGCCAGGAGATGATGGACGGCGACGTCGGCGCGCTCTCGGGCGGCTGGAAGATGCGCGTCGCGCTGGCGCGCATCCTCTTGATGCGTCCGGATGTCATGCTGCTGGACGAGCCGAGCAACCATCTCGATCTCGAAAGCCTGATCTGGCTTGAGCAGTTCCTCAGAGGGTACGAGGGCGCGTTATTGATGACGTCGCACGACCGCGCGTTCATCAATCGCGTGATCGGCAAGGTGATCGAGATCGACGGCGGCGCGCTCACCACTTACTCCGGCGACTACGAGTTCTATGAGCAGCAGCGCGCGATGGCCGACAAGCAGCAGCAGGCTCAGTTCGAGCGCCAGCAGGCGATGCTGGCGAAGGAGATCAAGTTCATCGAGCGCTTCAAGGCGCGCGCCTCTCATGCGGCCCAGGTGCAAAGCCGTGTCAAGAAGCTCGACAAGATCGAGCGGGTCGAGCCTCCGAGACGCCGCCAAACCGTGGCGTTCGAATTCCAGCAGGCGCCGCGCTCCGGCGAAGACGTGGTCGCGCTGAAGAACGTCCACAAGGGCTATGGCAGCAAGCGAATCTATGAAGGACTGGACTTCATGATCCGCCGGCGCGAGCGCTGGTGCGTGATGGGCATCAATGGTGCCGGAAAGTCGACATTGTTGAAGCTGGTAACCGGCTCGACCGAGCCGGACAACGGCGCGGTCGTGCTCGGCGGCAGCGTCAAGATGGGCTATTTCGCGCAGCACGCGATGGATCTGCTCGACGGCGAACGCACCGTGTTTCAGTCGCTCGAAGACGCGTTCCCGCAAGCGGGGCAGGGCTCATTGCGTGCGCTTGCCGGCTGCTTCGGATTCTCCGGCGACGATGTCGAGAAGAGGTGCCGGGTACTGTCGGGCGGCGAGAAGGCGCGGCTGGTGATGGCGAAGATGCTCTTCGATCCCCCGAACTTCCTGGTGCTGGACGAGCCGACCAACCACCTCGATCTCGCGACCAAGGAGATGCTGATCAACGCGCTGTCGGAGTTTGAAGGCACGATGTTGTTCGTCTCGCACGACCGGCATTTTCTCGCCGCGCTCTCCAACCGTGTTCTGGAGTTGACACCGGAGGGTATCCACCAATTTGGCGGGGGCTATACGGAGTACGTCGCTCGCACGGGCCAGGAAGCACCGGGGCTGCGGAGCTAGCTTTCGGCCGTCGGCGACGACTAGAGCATGATCCGGAAAAGTGGAGACCGGTTTTCCGAAAAAGATCATGCTCAAACAAAGAGCTAGAGCGGGATGACGATTCGAAGAAAAGTCATCACGCTCTAGGAGGGCGGGTCAACGGTTCAGGGCGACGTCCCTGAACGCCTCGACCAGCGGCCGCTCGAGCTTGCCCTTCATGCCCTGCAGGACCTCGTAAGCCGCCGGCCGCGACATCGCCTGTTTGTAGGTCCGCCGCTCGATCAATGCGGAGAAGATGTCGGAGATGGTCAGGATGCGCACGATGTCGGAGATGCTTTCGGCGCAAAGCCCGTCCGGATAGCCGCTGCCGTCAAGAAACTCGTGATGGTGCCGTACGGCATCGAGGATTTCGGCCGAGACGCCGGGCGTTCCCTTCAGCACGGCGTGCCCGGCCGCAGGATGCGTTTCTATCAGCGCACGTTCTTCGGCATCGAGCTTGCCGGGTTTGTCCAGGACGGCGAGCGGAATCCTTGCCTTGCCGAGATCGTGAAACATCGCCGCTGCGTAGAGCCGCTCGATATCGGCCTTCGCCATGCGAAGGCTCAGGCCGAAATCGACGGCGATGCCGGTCACCAGCAGGCAGTGCTGGTAGGTCCCCTCGTGGTGACGGCGAACCGTCGCCAGCCAGTCGGACAGCCCATGCTCGGCGATCGTCTCTGCGATCACGTTGCCGGCGTCCTTGGCCTCCGCGACGTTGACGGCCCAGCCGCAGGTGACGGCCGAGAACATCGAGGCGAAGCTGGCCGCTCCGACCGACGCCGCCTCCCGGGCGCTCGAGGCGGGTTCGCTCGGAACGATCGATGGGGTCTCGCCCTGTGCGAGCTTTGCCAGTAACTGGGCCGGCTTGACCGGACCGAGCAACGCATGCGTCGCGCCGAGCGCGTAGGCTTGAACCACCGCGAGCCGGGTCCGCTCATTGACGACGAAAATGCGTTTTGGGATTCGCGAGAACGCGCCCGACATGGCTTTCAGCGCCGTGATGTTGTCTACGACACGCAGGTCGGCGTTGACGATAACGGCCGCGATGTCATTGCCGCGAATGCTGGCCGCTCCAAGCAGGTCCCCTGTGACGGGATGCTTCGGCTCCAGCATGGCGCACAAGGACGAAAGCCCGGCTTGCGTATCGGCTACAACGTAAACAGACATCGAGATGGTGTTGCCGGCATTTGCTTCAGATGTTGTCGAAGGCGCGCTGTTGGGCCTGGGTGAGAAAATGATCGAGGTCGCTGCAGAGACTGTGCGCGACATCCTCGTTGAGTTCGAATCGCAGCGTCTTTCCGGCCATGTCGATCTCGACGATTCCGCGCAGCGGCTCCGCGCAATTCGTGGGTGACGGAAAAGGCTGCGATCTTGTGGACGGCCATCGGTGGTTCCTCCCTGAAAAAGTTGCGTCGCGCGCATGATCATTTTGGAATGATGGCGCGCCCTTTCTTCTTTCGTTCGGCGACAAACTTCACACCGATCTGCATCCCGTCGACCCGGACCAGTTCGCATCGCCGGAACGCAAGTCCTCTGGATGACAGGATCAGGAAGAATTCCTGCGCCCGCAGCACGTCGAGCGCGCCCTCGACCTCGAGCTTGGCGCCGGTCTGCGACACGTCGAGAAGAACGCAGCTTCGTTGCCAGGTGCCGTCAACGCCCATCAGGTTGACCGGATAGCGGTGCTCGAAGTGAACGCGCTCCGCTTTTCGGCTTCCGTAAGCCATCAATGCACTCCCCCAACTGAAGGCGTATCGGTGGACAAGGGCCTGGCGCCGATGTCGCTTACGGATCCGAAGCGGATGGCGCGCTGCGCGGTGGAAAGCGAAAGCGTGTCAAAGGCCTCCTTGGCCTGTTCGAGTTGTTGCGGCGAAACCGGCTTGACGCCCTTGCGGCTCCTGATGATGGCGACCGCGGTCTGCCAATCGAGCCGCGACGCCCGGCAGGCGAGGACCAGGCCGTAGCAATCCTGCGTCTCCATCAGCGGCTCGATGGTTTCGATCGGGACGGTTGCCAGCAGCGACAGCGCGGCGATGACACTGGGATGGTCGCGCCGGATCGCAAAACGGTTGACGATGGAATCGTTCAACTGGCCGGCATTGTTGAGCGCGAGCACCGTCGCCTTTGCCTCGGAATAGTCCACGGCGACAGGCTTGCGAGCGCGCCCGCGCGCGGCGGTCTCTTCGATCAGCGTTCTGATCGCGACATGCCGCTCGGGCGGCGCGGTCTTGAGCAGGCGGGCCTGCGCGGAGGGGCTGCATTTCGCCACCAACTCGCAAAGCACATCGCGCGGCAGATCCGGCCGCTGCACCAGCGCGTCGGCGATATCATCGTCGCGCAGGGCCATATCGACCAGGGTCGCAAAGCCCACAACAGAGAACTGCGCGCTGGGATTCCTTGCGAGGATGCCGCAGATGGCGGCGTCGCCGCGCATCAGCAGGGCATCTGTGAGCCTGCGGCTCACCGCGCTGCGTTCGGCGATGGCGCCGAGGTGCTTTTCGCCGCGGGTCCTGATGACCTCGATGAGGTCGTCTTCGGAAAGGCATTCGCACTTGCGAAGGATCGGGACGGCGACTGCCGCGTCCTCGTGCTGGGCGAGGCGGCGCACCGCCTCCCTCGGGGCCGACCTCAGATCGGCAAGGGGGGCGCTGAGCTTGGTCAGCGTGCGCGCTTCGACGGCCCCGATCAGACGGACCAGGACGTCGTCGAATATTTCGATCTGGTGCTCGCTGAGCCGGTCGGCGTCCGCGAGGAACAGGCTCGCCACCTGCCGCAATATCCGGATGCGGCGTTCGGGGGAACCGGCTCTGACAACATCTTCGAGTTCCGCAATAAGCTCAGTCGAGGCAATGGCAGTCATGGCGGCACCAATAATCCGCTGCAGGACGTCGCTGTCCCTGAGCCGATTTCGCGCCTAGATTGTTAATTACCACTGTAAATTGGTCTTCTAGGGTTGTGTCTCCTTTAAGATTCTACCAGAAAACAGTATCGAAATTAGGCAATGGTATTTTGCCGCGTTGTCTTTCGCGGTCACTGCGCTCCAACTAGGGGGAATAGAAGAAGAGTACGAGACGAGTCGTCGAGCGAAGATCGCCGCTTTTTTGCGGTGCGGCATGATTGCTGTGCCACCGACCGGTGTTGCTCTTACAAGAACTATTTTAAATGAACGATCATTCACCGGCGCTAACGCTGGTGCCGAAGATATTTCGATTCGATGATATCGACACGTTTCGGAGCTTTATTCGAAACGTGCAGGTGGAGTGCATTCCGCTTGCCCGGGAGATTTCGGCCGAGCAAACCATCCTGAACTTGCCGGGTTGCGACCTTAACTACACCAAGGCGTTTCCACGGGTCATCGACGTGCAGCTTGCGCCGAACACGACCGCCGTCGGGTTCCCGATGGATGAGGGCGCTGCCATTCGCTTCAATGGTATCGAGCACGATCGGTCGTTGCTGGTGATCGGCAGCGGTGGGGCTGCCTATAGCGCCCTTGAGAGAACCCCCCGGCAGTATGCCTCGATCGTTTTCAAGCCTAAGGTCGAGGATCGCGGGTGGCCGAAGACTGGGCTGAGCTTCAATCTCTATGAAACCAGCGAGACGGCGAAACGGCGGCTGCGCCAACTGGTGCGGGAGATCCTGGCGATCGCGCCGCACCTGGCTGAAGCGCCTGAGGTTCCCGGAGTAGCGGTTGCGATCCGCGAATCCCTGATGGCTGCGATCGACCATGCGTTCGCCGAGGTCGTGCCGGCAAAGTGGACGGCGCGGGCGAACGCTGCCCGGCAGTTCAAGGTTTTCAAGGATGTGCAGGCTGTCCTGTCCAGCGATCTCGCACGGCCGATCTATAGCGGCGACCTTGCCAGGGAGATCGGCGTATCAGTGCGTACCATGCACGATGCGGTGCAGCGCTATCGGGGGATGAGCCTGCACCGATATCTCCGCCTGCGGCGGCTGTGGCTCGTTCGCCAAAACCTCTTGGCCGGCGCCCACAGCGTCAAGGCCTGTGCGCTCGCCTGTGGCTTTTGGCACCTCAGCGACTTCTCCAGGATATACCGGTCCCATTTCGGCGAATCGCCTTCCGAGACACTTTCGAAGTCGCGGCGATCCTGAATAGCTGGGCCGCGCGGTTATGCGCCGCTCTGGCACTTCTTCATGAAGCTGGTCTTGGCGGCGCCGGCGAGCTTCTTGCCATCGGACCCGACCGCTTTGGCCTCGCAGGACTCGGTAGTGCATTTCTTCATGAACGAGGTCTTTGCCGCGCCCGACAGCGGTTTGCCGTCCTTGCCGACGGCCTTGGTCTCGCAGGACTCCTGCGCGAATGCCGAGCCGATCGCAAAGGTGGTGACGACCGCTACCAACAATATCCGTTTGAGCATGGGCTTCTCTCCCTGTTTGCCAAAATAGCGGGGCGGATTGGATATCGGAATCTTGCGCCAATCAAGTTGGTAGCGCACGGATTCCTCCGCCAAATCGACAACCCATACCCGCGACTACGCCGCCCGGACTTCCGCCAGGAAGCGGTTGACTTGGCCGGCGAGATCGCGCGACTGCGCGGAAAGCTGTTCGGCGGCGCCGAGTACCTGGCTGGCGGCGGATCCGGTGTCGTCGGCGGCACGCTGCACGCCGGAAATGTTCGAATTGACTTCCTGCGTGCCGCGCGCCGCTTCCTGGACGCTGCGCGAGATCTCCTTGGTGGCCGAGCCCTGTTCCTCGATCGCGGCGGCGATCGCGGTGCCGATCTGGTCGATCTCAGTGATCACGTCGACGACGTTCTGGATCGCCTTCACCGTCTCGTCGCTCGCGGCCTGAATGGTGGCAATCTGCTCGGAAATTTCGGTGGTCGCCTTCGCGGTCTGGCCGGCCAGCGACTTCACCTCCGAGGCGACCACGGCAAAGCCGCGTCCGGCATCGCCGGCGCGCGCGGCCTCGATCGTCGCATTCAGCGCCAACAGGTTGGTCTGCGCTGCGATGTTCTGGATCAGCGTGACGACATCGCCGATCTTCTGTGCACCTTCGGCGAGCGAGCGGGCGGTATCACCGGTGCGGCGGGCGTTGTCCACAGCGCGCGCCGCGATCTCGGTCGACTGGGTGACCTGGCGGCCGATTTCCGAGATCGAGGACGTCAGCTCTTCGGTCGCGCTCGCGACCGTCTGCACATTGGTCGAGGTCTGGTCGGAGGCCGCCGCCACGACAGCCGCCTGCCGGTTGGTGGCTGACGCCGTCGAGGACATCGACTGCGCGGTCTCCTCCATGGTGGCAGAGGCGGCTGAGAGCCCGCCGACGAGCTCGCTGACCTTCTCCTCGAACGTGTGGGTCAGGTTGTCGAGCACTTGCGCGCGGCGCATCTTGACCTGGTTCTCGGCTTCCTTCTCGGCCGCGAGGCGATCGGCCTTGATCATGTTATCCTTGAAGACGCGCACGGCCTGCGCCATCGCGCCGATCTCATCGCTGCGTTCGGCGCCGACGATCTCGTCCGCAACGTCGCCGGCGGCAAGCCGCGACATCCTGGCGGTCAACTCCACGATCGGCCTGCAGATCCGGCGGCGCACCATCATGACCAGCGCAACGCTCGCCGCGAGCACGGCGATGAGGCCGGCGAGCGCGACCAGGAAGCTGACACGTGCAGAGGAGTAAGCGGACGAGAGCACCTGCTCGGCATTGTCATAGAAGGCGTCGCGCACCCCGATGATCGAATTGAGCCCATGCTGCGATTCCACGTAGAAGGCATCGACGTCGTGCTCGTACTTGCCGCTGGCCGCGCCTTCCTTCACGAGCTTCAGCTCCTTGCCGAACCGCTCGACATAGGCCTCGTTCATGCGGTCGAGTGCGGCTGCGACATTGGCGGGCAGGTTGGGATTGCCGCGCAGTTCCTGCAGTGACATCAGCACCTGGTCCGCGCGGCCCTGGGCGCGGGCGAGATCGACCTTCTCGGTCTCGGTCGCCGCACGCCTGGCGCCGACGAGGTTCTTGTGCTGGCTCGCATTGAAGCCGCCGACGTCGCGCAGCGACCAGGCGATATTGGCGTAGACCGCCTGCCGATAGGCGTCGCCGTCGATCAGGGCCATCTTGCGCACCTGGCCGTCGAGCAGGGACGCTGCGGCATTGTTGAGCACCGCATTGTCGGCGACGATCTTCTTGGCGGCGTCCTTGCGCGCTTCCGCTGGGCCGTCGATCGCCTTGTCCATCGCCTCGCGCAGCGCGTTGAATTGTGTGTTCACTCCATCGATGCCGGCGCCGATCGCTTGGCCGTCCTCGAGCGAACCGGGCAGCGCTTTGCGCAGCGCCATCATCTTGTCGCGGGCGCGATCGGTCGCTGTGCGCACCTTCTCGTTCAGATCGGCCCGCTGCTTCGGATCGACCGTCGGCGGCCCAAACAGGATGTTGGTGGCGAAGCCACGCTCCGAATTAAGATAGCGCGGGATGTCACTGATCGCGCGCACGATTGCGAGTCGCTCCTGCGCTACCGACACGTTCTCCATGGTCTGGTATTTCGAGACCGCGACATAGACGGCGAGTGCGCCGCCCACGGCGGACAGCGAGACGATAGCGGTGGTCAGGAGGGTTCCGATTTTCATCTGACTGGTGCCATTCTGGACGATAGAGGAGCATTCGGTTCCATGGTAACCAGCGCGGATTAAATCCGCGTTTACGCTTTCCGATCGGAGTGGCCGGCATGGCTCATCGCATCCTCGTCTTCTACGGCTCCTATCGCTCCGACCGCATGGGCATTCGGCTTGCGAGCTTCGTGGTCGAGGGTCTGCGCGCCCGCGGCGAGGACGTCGAATTCATCGACGCCAAGGAGGTCGGATTGCCCATGCTCGACCGCATGTACAAGGAATATCCGAAGGGCGCGGCGCCTGCTGCGCTGGAGAAGCTTGCGGGCCAGATCCGCGAGGCCGACGGCTTCGTGTTCATCACCGGCGAATACAATTGGGGCATCCAGCCGGGGCTGAAGAACCTCACCGATCATTTCCTGGAGGAGTGGTTCTGGCGGCCTGCCGCGATCGCAAGCTATTCCGCCGGCCGCCTCTCCGGCGCGCGCGCCGCGACCGCCTGGCACGGCACGCTCTCTGAGATGGGCATGGTGGTGATTTCAAGCACGATCGGCGTTGGACCGATCGCGCAGACGCTGTCGGCGGATGGAAAACCGATCGGCGAGGGCGGCAAGGCGCTGGAGCGGGCCTTTCCGCGCTTCGCCGATGACCTCATCTGGTGGGTCGAAGCCGCCAAGGAGCAGCGGGCGCGCAAGCAGCCGCCTTACTGAGTTGAGGCGAGGGCCCCTAACTAACGCGTTCGCTGATCCGAATTTCCCGTGGCTGATTTGCGCTTGGTTTCGGCAGGCGCGCCCATCTCCTGGCAGGGCATCTGCTGCCATGAACCGTCGGCTGCTTTTTGATAGGCACGGCAGGGCGATGTCGCCTGCTTGTCGTCGGCCTTCTGGGCGTCCGGCTGGGTTTCCGAGTTCTTCGCGAGGACCGGCGTCGCAAAATGCGCGAGCGCGGCCACCGAACCGGCGAAGATCACTGCTGCAATCCGCATCGGAGGTTCTCCTTTCGATGCAGACTTTTCTAGAAGCAATTGTGGAAAATTTTTGCCGAACGGCCCGATGCGCCGGACTTTGCTTAACAATCGGAAAACGACCGATGAGCCCAGGCCCGGGGAACGTCGCTGTCGTTCGGCGGTTTAGAACGAACTGCGGCCTAACCAGAACGGTGTGACGACCGGCGCAGGCAACATCGGGAGAGCGACATGATGCCAGAGACGCAGATTCACGTGATCGCGCGGCAGATGTTGGAGCAGCACGGCTTTGAGGCGATCGCCCGTGCGGCGCAGAAGGCGCAAGCCTGCGAGAGCCAGGGCGAGGCCGACGAGGCCCGCGAATGGCGCCACATCGAAGCCGCCATGAAGATCATGCGCGGCCCCAACCAGAGCTGACAAGCTATCGCACCGGCATTGGCGGACGCACCACTGGTCCGCCATCTTGCGCCGGCGGCTCGGGCACCGTTTGCAGCGGAGCCGGCGCGGGCGGTGGCGGCAGGGGCGGAGCTGCAGCGGCGGTTTGCGCGGGCGGATATGTCGGCGGCTTCGGCCTGCGCACGGGCGCTGCGACCGGCCGCGGCGGCGGCGCAGCACGCGGCTGCACGGCTTGTGCCGAAACCCTGGCCTCGGAATTCCTGGTTATGTCGCGGGCGATCTGATCCTGGCCAGCCTTGAGCTGCGCGATGCTGGCTTTGAGTTGCTCGATCTGTTGGCCCATCGTCGCGAGATCGTGCGCCATCGACTGCAGCAACTGCGCGGTGTCAGGTGGAAGGGCTGCGGCGGTCGCCGGCGCGGCGGCTTGCGCAGGCTGTGCCTGAGCAGGGGTGTCCGGCTGAGCGACCGCCTGATCGGTCGAGGCGGTTTGAACGGCGGGTGGGGCCGGCTGCTCTGTAGCGGCCTGATCGGCGGGCGGGGCCGATTGCTCCGCAGGCGCTGTCGAGTTACCCGACGGTGACGAAGACAACGACGACAACAGCGAGACCTGCGGTATCCAGTCCGCAATCATCTGCTTGGCAGTGTCGCCATGATGCTTCCAGGCCGCCGCCGCGAAAGCGCTGATCAGGGCGAACAGGAAAGCCATCGCGGCGCGCTTGGCCCATTTGGCGAGCGGTGAAGGCTCGCTCGGGAGCTGGATGTGATCGCTGGCCGTCACGCGAAAGGCGGTATCGAGCGATGGCGCTGCGGCGCTGGATGCCACGTAGCTCTGCGGTGCCGGCGCCTGGTTCACTTCGGCACGCGGCGTTGGAGGTGCACGATCTCCGCGCGCGGCGAGCACGACTTCAGGGTCGATCACGAAAACATCGTGCGGATCGGATTCTTTAGCAGGATTAGTGTTCAGCGTGGAAAGCATTGGCGCTCCATCTTCAGTCCAATGCCACCCGCTCAGGAAGCGGCCGGCGGGTTTACACTACGTCAACCATCCTCTGCCCAGCCCCACGACTCCAGCCAGGTGTGACCAAAGCAAGGCGAGAGGAGGGAGAGTCTGCGGCCGCCCACGGCGACTGGCTTCCCGCCGAAACTCGGGAATCAGCCGCGGAAGAGGGCACGCTAATTCTTCGGACGGATGAATCCGGCGAGGTGAGTCTTCTGCGCTTCGCACCAGGTCGTCATCCCCAGCCGCCGCTGGTCGAGATCAGTCGCCTGCGTGGCGACGGCGACTTCGGCCATGATCTCGTCGTCCTGGCGCTCGCCCATCTTGCCGCCGGTGTGCATGAACGCGATCGCCTTGCGCACTTTCTCCGTGGTGCCATCGGGCAGGTGCATCTCCTGGGCCTTCTGCACCAGGTCCTGATAGACGAGATCGGTGTTGGGACACTCGACCTTGGCGGCAAACGCCTGCAGCATCAGCGTGACATAGGCCGAGCGCGGATCGGCCTTCGCGGGCTGAGCGGCAAGCAACAGTCCTGCGATCAACAAAGTATAGCGCATCCTTGGGAACCTCCTGTTTTTTGAGGAGGCTAGCGTCGACACTCGCGCCGTGCAACCGAGGCAAGGCAGAACGTGCTGACGCAATCAAACAGACGTGTTTCCACAGCCTTTGCCATGATTTCAGCACTATTCTGGCAGCAACTAGGTAACAGGTTAACGCAGGGGAGACGTGCGGTGTCGAGATTGGGGCTCGCAGTTTTGCTGACGGGGGCGGTGTCGCTCGCCGGCTGCATGCAGACGACGCTGTCGCCATCCACAGATGCCAGCATGACGCCGCGCGATCGGCAATTGTTGGCCCATCCGCCTTACGCGCAGGCTTCCATTCCGGAGCAGTTCCAGCGCCATATCGTCGACTACACGCGCAAGGAACAGCCGGGCTCGATCCTGGTCGATACCGATGCGCGCTATCTCTATTACGTGCTGCCCGATGGCAAAGCGATCCGCTACGGCGTGGCGGTGGGCGAGGAGGCGATGGCCTTCTCCGGGGTCGCTACCGTTGGCCGCATGTCCGAGTGGCCCGACTGGGTTCCGACCAAGGATATCCAGGAGCGGCTCGGACCTTATCCGTCGCGTGTCGCCGGTGGCCCTGCTAATCCGCTCGGTGCGCGGGCGCTCTATCTCTACCAGGGCAACAAGGACACGCTGTACCGCATCCACGGCACCAATCAACCGGAATACATTGGGCAGGCGATCTCGTCCGGCTGTATCCGCATGGCCAATTCCGACGTGATCGATCTGTTTGGCCGGGTGAAGCCGGGCGCGACCGTCGTCGTGCTGCCGCCTGCTGCTGGCACGGCGGCGATCGGACCGTTCAGCCCGCGCCGCGGCTGACTTGATCTAAGCCAACTCACCATCCCTCATTCCGGGGCGACGCGTTAGCGTCGCAACCGGAATCCATTTTCCCGTTGTGCCTGCGGCCCATTTGATTCTGGGCCCAGCATGCTTCGTATGCATCCCGCCCATAATGACAGCGCCGGCTGTGGCGCAATCACCACACCTTGCGGGAATCGTGCAACGGCAAGCGTGCCCGACGCTTCCTGCCCCGGTTAAGCCCGATTGGAGTCCGCCCTTAACGATGTTGGATTTCGGCTTGGGCTAGGGGCGCGAGTTGGGGATGCAACATGTGCTTCGACGCTGCCGCAAATTCGTACGTCGACATCAGGGGGCGCGCGCAGGTTGATGCGCACCTGGTCTCATCCGGTTCTATGTGGAGAGCCACGCGGCTCATCGCGGTGGTTCTCGGGGCCGCTTCATTGGCGGCCTGTGCGCAGTCAACCGTCGTCAGCCAACGATCGGAAATCGGCGCGAGCAGGCAGGCATCGTACGTGCACACCCGCACGGCGGCGGTAGCGATGAAGAGGCGGGTAGCGGCGATGCGGAAGCATACGCGTCTGGCGTCGCGCAAGGGTGGCGATGCCAAGGTCGCATCCCAGGGTGTCGCGAGCTTCTACAGCGAGGACTCGCAGACTGCGAGCGGAGAGAAGTTCGACAAGAACGAATTGACCGCGGCGCATCCGACCTTGCCGTTCGGCACCAAGCTTCGCGTCACCGACGTCAAGAGCGGACGTTCGGTGACGGTGCGGGTCAACGACCGCGGACCGTATGTGCGGGGACGAGTCGTCGACGTCTCCTATTCCGCCGCGCAAGAACTCGGAATGGTCGGCAAGGGTCTCAGCAACGTCAAGCTTGACGTGGTCCACTAGACTCTTGTCTTGACGTGTTCTCTCACGCGAAGCGGTATCCGCTCTGGTTGGTGGTCCCACACGTCGGGAATTTTCTCTGTCGTCGTCGGGAAAATCTCCCTCGCGCTCGGCGCTTTATTCAGGTTGCCGGCAGCTTTCGTCACGATAAGATTCCAAACGCTACGTCCCGCGCCTTGAACTTATCCATTGCGTGCGGATTTCTTACCCAATGAACTTCAACCCCGCCTTCCATTCGTGGAGGCGGGGTTTTTCTTCCTGTTCTTCATTAGACCAATTCCAAGCAACGTGGCGCCTTCGAGACAGCCCGGTTCTGGTTGCGCGACAACGCGCGTCCGTCTATGTGGATTGCATTATCAAGGACGGCGCGCTGGACGGCTGGGGCTTCGGCGGTGGTATCCGCTACCATTACCGTTAGCCGAACGGCATCAACTTGGCACTCAACGTGAAGAGCATGACCGACCGCGTCACCATGGCCTGCACCACGAGTGGCGGCCACCAACACACGCGCCCGCGCACCATCGTGGGCTCGGCCAGCGATCGCAGGTAGACGCACCGATGCGACCGAAAACGATCCGGCTTTGGTCGCGCATTCACACATGGACTTCGCTCGTCAGCATGGTGTTCCTGCTGATGCTGTGCGTGACCGGCCTGCCATTGGTTTTCCATGACGAGATTGACGATCTGCTCGAGGAGGAGATCGCGGCGCCTGAGATGCCGGACGATACGCCGCGTGCATCGCTTGATCGGGTGATCGAGGTCGCGCGGCAGCGCTATCCCGGCGAGTTCGTTCTCATCGCCAATGTGAAGCAGGCGGAGCCGCTGGTCACGGTCGCGATGTCGCCGACCGCCATGCCTGCGCCCGGCCAGTTTCATCGCGTGACCATCGATGCGCGCACAGCCGAGGTGCTCGGCGAGGAGGCGCCGCATCAGGACGTGATGGATATCGTGCTGCGCATCCACAAGGACATGTTCACGGGCCTGCCGGGCGAATTGTTCCTCGGCGCAATGGGCGTTGTCTTCGTCGTGTCACTGATCTCGGGGATCATCGTCTACTGGCCGTTCATGCGGCGGCTGGATTTCGGCACGATCCGACGCGGGTCGTCGCCGCGGCTCAAATGGCTCGATACGCATAATCTGCTCGGCATCGTCACGGTGACCTGGGCCGTGGCGGTCGGCTTGACCGGGACGATCAACACGCTGGCGACGCCACTGTTCGATCTGTGGCGCGCGCAACTGGTGCCGGTTCTGCTCGCCCCGTACCAGGGCAAGCCGGTCGCGGCGATTCCCTCCGTTCAATCCGCCGTCAGCCGCGTGCGCGAACGATTTCCGGATCGATTGGTGACCTCAGTCACCATGCCGACATCGGCGCGCTTCGGCAGCCCGCAACATGTGATCGTCTGGACCAAGGGCGCAACGCCGTTCACGGCGCGCATGCTGCAGCCGGTGCTGGTCGATGCCAACAACGGCGAGAATATCCTTGCGCCGCAGGTGCCCTGGTATCTGAGGGCGCTGCAGGTCTCGCGACCGCTGCATTTCGGCGATTATGGCGGGTTGCCGCTCAAGATCGTCTGGGCGTTGCTCGATCTCGTCACCATCATCGTACTGGGCAGCGGCATCTATCTGTGGTTCGCCAAGCGGCGCACCGCGCCGGCGCGGATGAAGCTGCCGGATGTGCGGCCGGCTGTGGAGAGCAAGGTCTAGCCATATGGGGCGGGCCGTAGGGCGGATCTACGGCGTCGTCGCACGCTCCGCTGTCGTCCCCGCGAAAGCGCGCGAAAGCGGGGGACCCATAACCACAGGGAGGTGTTGTGGCGCGGGCAAGCGGTTGCAGCGGAGCACACCACAAAGGCCTGTGGTTATAGGTCCCGGGTCAAGCCCGGGACGACGCGGGGATGGGTTTTTGATTTGAATTTCAAACAGCGGAGAGGATGTGAGTTCGCATTCTCGCGGCGCTGTGCGTCCGAGGTTTGCTTCACTTTCCACCCTCCTCGATATCAGAGGGCGCAGGGAAAGCCGGGTGCCGGTTGCACCCATGGGTCCCGTGCAACAA
>NZ_JAQMIL010000052.1:0-67534 GCF_029990105.1 Bradyrhizobium sp. Arg237L
CCGCGCCGCTACCCGCGATGGTCAGACGAAGCAAATCACGCCGAGGAATTTTTCGCTCAGGGTTTTCCTTCTCAGGATATTCCTTCATCGCGGCGCGCTCCCAAAACCAGGTTCGCTATTCGCTACGCTACTCCGCGCGATGCCGGACTTCAATTGCGAACCGATCACCTCGCAGTGCAGCAAGCGTTACCATCCGCGCACCGCGACAGCCGGTCGCATCCAGTCGGAAAAACCTGGACGTGCCGTTCTCTGTAGCTATCCGTTAAAAGCGAATCTCTTGAGGTGCCTAACCCCATGCAACAGGTAAATTGAGCAACCCGCGAAACGCCCAGCCGCCGATCCGCACAGGCTCGTTCTCGACGATGCGGAGGTTCTTCAGTCTGGCAAAGACAGCCGGAAGCGCAACATCGGCGACCATGGCGCGCGAGGCCCAGGCGCCGGCGCAGAAATGCGGGCCGGCGCCGAACGCGATGCTTTTGCTGGTGTCGCGTCCAAGGTCGAACTCATCAGCGCGTTCGAAATGCTTTTCGTCGCGGTTTGCCGAGCCGAACATCAGGAACACCCGATCCTCGGGCGCAAAGGCGACGTCACGGATTTGCCACGGCTTGGCGATGCGGCGGGGCGACATGCCGATCGGCGAGATCCAGCGGGCATATTCCTCGAATGCCTGCATCCAGGGAATCTTGCCATCCATGACCGATCTCAGTTGATCGGGGTGCGTCAGCAGTGCCCAGGCGGTGCCTGCGATCGCATCCCGCGGTTCGTTTTGACCACCGCTGATCGAAAGCTTGATGTTGGCGCGCACGCTCTCCATCGGCATGCCGGATGCGAGCATCACGCCGAGCAGGCTTTGATCGGGCTTCTTGCTGAGCACCGGCAGCATATCATCGATGGCCGCATCGATGCCCGAAGTCGCGGCGTGACAGCGCGCCTCGACGGCGGGGTCTCCAATATAATTGGCGATGCCGTCGATCATCCCCTGCGACCACGCGTTCATGTCCTGAAAGCGCATGTTGGTCAGCCCGGTGATCGATTTCAAACACTCCGCCGAGAACGGCAGCGCGAAGTCGCGCACGAAATCGCATGCACCCGCGGGCTCGAGCTCGGCGATGATGCGGTCGGCATGGGCCTGGAATTGCGCCGTCCAGTAAGATTTGACGGTCTTCGGAGATACCGCAGGAAAGATCGCCTTCCGCTCCGACAGGTGCGCCTCGCCGTCCTTGCGCATCATGTTGTGGCCCATCAGCCTGTTCATCAGGCCTGCGGGCTGGTGCGATGAGAAGACGTCGATCTGCTTTTCCGAGATGAAGATGTCCTCGCGACTGCAGAGCAGCGTGCTGCCGAGCTGCGGCACGAATGCGATCGGGGCATCCTGACGCAACTTTGCAAGCGTCGGATAAGGATCGCTCCAGAATGCCGCGACGTCGATATCGATACGAGGCGCAGTGCTCACGGTTTGGCCCTCCGGGTATTCCTCAAGCGTACCCGAGGAGTCGGAGAGACGTCTGTCCCGCTGGTTGGGGACAGGAACTCCCGGCTAATGCGCGGAGCGGGGCAGCGCCATCAGGCGCAATGCAATGCTGAACAGTTCGTTTTGCGACGAAATACCGAGCTTCTCATAGGCTCGCTTGCGATAGGTGAAGGTCGAGTGCAGGCTGATCCCGAGATCCGCCGCGATCGCCTCGGACCCATAGCCCGACAGGATCCGCAGGCAGACGTCCTTCTCCCGGCCGGTCAGCCTGAGGAACGGCTCGCGGGTCGCAAACAGCGTCTGCAGTTTTGTCGGAGCCTCCGCGACAACCTCCTCCTGACAGTGACGCGCCACGATCGCGGTGATGGCCGGCGCCATGTTGCAGAGACGTGTGGCCTCACTGCGCGTAAACCGGCCTTGCTCCGTGGTCCGGTAGAAGTTCACGTAGAAACAGGCGCTGTCGACCCAGATCGCGGCAGCGATCTTGTCGACGATCTCTGCGTCCTCAAAAAACATCTTCCGATAGCTGTCGCTATACATGCGGCGGGAAAAGCTCGGCAGGACGATCGGGCGAGGTGCCGCTCGTTGGTGCAGGATCGTCTCCCGGTTCGGATCGGCCAGATGAAAGTGTTCGGAATACGCGGCGCCGAGGTCCGGCCCGATGCCGATGTTTCCGATTCCCAGCGCGCAACGCGCCGTCCGCTCCGTCTCAAAGGCAAACACCATGCAATGGCCGACACCGGCCACGGCCCGAACCGTATCCATCAGGACCTGCGAGAACGAAGGCCGGCCGATGGCAAGCACCATCGGCGCAAGGACGCCTGACGAATCTCCCGGTTCCATCGCTCCTGTCCCCATCGCTTCCTCCGAATTTTTCTTCAAGCCTATCAGCAACATCCGCGGGTTTGAAGCGTCTCCTGCGACATCCCGCACCCCTTTTGGGCCGGCATGTGTCACCAATCAGGGGGACAGACGCACACCGCGAGACAGGCGATAATTGCAGAGCGCGGATGTGGCTGACGTCCTCGGCGTATCCGCGCGCCTTGAAAAAGAATTCTTGCGGGAGGGACTACAATGAGGCTGGGCCTTGCCGGGCTTTGGATCTTCGTGACCGCGGTTCTCTGCGCCTCGGACGCGAATGCGGACATCAAGGTTGGGATCGTTGTCTCCGCGTCCGGACCGGGCTCGGCGCTCGGACAACCACAGATGCGAACGGTTGCGGCACTGCCGAAGGAGATCGGCGGCGAAAAAGTCGTCTACATCCCGCTCGACGATGAATCGGATACCACCAAGGGCGTCCAGAACGCCCGGCGCCTGGTGATCCAGGACGGTGTCGACATCCTGATCGGATCGTCGCTGACACCAGTGACGATGCCGATGCTCGATATCGCCATGGAATCGAAAACCCCGATCATCTCGCTGGCGGCTGCGACGGCCATCGTCCAGCCGATGGATGACCGCCGCAAATGGGCGTTCAAGGTCGTGCCGAACGATGACCTGATGGCGGCGGCCATTCTCAAACATATCGCGAAGTCGGGCATCAAGACGCTGGGCTATATCGGGGTTTCGGATGGATATGGCGAAGGCTATTACAAGGAGGTCAGCCGGCTCGCTCCGACGCTTGGCCTGACGGTGACGACGCATGAAGTTTATGCGCGCGCCGACACCAGCGTCACGGGCCAGGCTTTGAAGGTGATGGCGACCAATCCGGAGGCGGTGTTCGTCGCATCCGCGGGCACGCCGGCCGTATTGCCCCAACAAGCCCTCCGCGAACGGGGCTATGCCGGCAAGATTTTCCAGACCCATGGCGTCGCGACCGAAGAGTTCATCAAGCTCGGTGGCGCCAATGTCGAAGGCGCGGTGTTTACCGGGGAAGCGTTCACCATCGCGGAGGACCTGCCGGCGAACGATCCGTTCCGGCTGGTCCGGGAGGAGCTTGTCTCTGCCTACGAAAAGGCGAATGGACAGAAGCCCAACATCTTCGCCGCGCATTTGTGGGATGCCGTCGCGCTGTTCAAGAGGGCGGCGGCAAACGCCTTGAAGACCGCCAAGCCGGGCACGCCGGAATTCCGGGCTGCGCTGCGCGACGAGCTTGAACGCGGCAAGGACGTCTATTTGAACAACGGGCTGTCCACCATGAGTCCGACCGACCACAATGGCTACGACGAGCGTTCCGCCTTTCTCATCAAAGTGGATGGTGGAAAATTCCGGCTGGTGCGATAGGGCAAGCAAGAGGGAGGACTTGAATGAGCACACTCGGCTCCTCTTCCACGACCAGCACCGTTCCGCATCTGGACGTTGATCCCTTTGCGATCGAGTTCTTCGCCGATCCTTTCCCGATCCATGAGGTCCTGCGGGAGGCGGGGCCGGTCGTGTATCTGGATAAGTGGAACGTCTACGGCGTTGCGCGCTACGCCGAAGTCCATGCGGTGCTGAACGATCCTGCGACCTTCTGCTCCAGCCGCGGCGTCGGCCTGAGCGATTTCAAGAAGGAGAAGCCATGGCGGCCGCCGAGCCTGATTCTCGAAGCCGATCCGCCCGCCCATACCCGGATGCGCGCCGTGCTCAGCCGCGTGCTGTCCCCTAGCGTCATGAAGCAAGTGCGCGACGGCTTCACTGCTGCCGCCGAAGCGAGGGTCGACGCGCTATTGGACAAGCGCAGTTTCGATGCGATCGAGGATCTTGCGGAAGCCTATCCGCTCTCGGTCTTCCCGGATGCGCTCGGACTGAAGGCCGAGGGCCGCGAGCATCTGCTCCCTTATGCCAGCCTGGTGTTCAACGCGTTCGGTCCGCCTAACCAGCTACGGCAGGAGGCGATCGAACGCTCGGCGCCGCACCAGGCCTATATTGCCGAGCAATGCCAGCGCGAAAACCTCGCGCCCGACGGCTTTGGCGCCTGCATCCACGCGCGCGTCGACGAAGGCGAGATCACCGCCGCCGAGGCGCCGCTCCTGGTGCGCTCGCTGCTGTCGGCCGGCCTCGATACGACCGTCAACGGCCTCGGTGCGGCGATCTATTGCTTGGCGCGCTTTCCGGATCAATGGCAATTGCTGCGCAACAATCCGATGCTGGCGCGCAACGCCTTCGAGGAGGCGGTGCGTTTCGAAAGCCCTGTTCAGACCTTCTTCCGCACCACGACGAGAGAGGTCGAACTCGGCGGCGCGCCGGTCGGCGAGGGCGAGAAGGTGCTGATGTTCCTCGGCGCGGCCAATCGCGATCCGCGGCGCTGGGACCAGCCTGACAGCTACGACATCAACCGGCGCACCAGCGGCCATGTCGGCTTCGGCTCGGGAATCCACATGTGCGTCGGCCAGCTCGTGGCCCGCCTCGAAGGCGAGGTGATGCTGTCGGCGTTGGCGCGCCGCGTCGCGAAAATCGAGATCACGGGCGAGCCGAAGCGCCGCTTCAACAACACGCTGCGCGGGCTCGACAGCCTGCCCGTTACGATCACTCCGGCATGACGAGAGACGCGATGACTGCGATCACCTTCATTCATCCCAATGGCCGAAGCGATCGGGTCGAGACCGGCAACGGCGAGAGCGCGATGCAGGCCGCGACCCGTCACGGGCTGGATGGCATCCTGGCCGAATGCGGCGGCAACGCCATGTGCGCCACCTGCCATGTCTATGTCGACGATGGCTGGCTTGCGCGCCTCCCGCCGATGGGCGACGAGGAAGACGCCTTGCTCGACGGCACCGCCTGCGACCGCCTGCCGAGCAGCCGTCTGTCCTGCCAGATCAGGATGACACCCGACCTCAATGGGCTCGTGCTGCGCCTGCCGGAACGGCAGGTCTGAGCAACGATCGGCTGCGAGGACATGACCGGGGAGAGGATGATGAAGCGGCTGGGCTGGACCCTTGTGCTACTCGGAAGCCTGACGGCGAGCGCAGCGAGCGCCGAGATCTCCGACAACATCGTGCGCATCGGCGTGCTCAATGACATCTCCGGCATCTTCCAGGACACCAATGGCATGGGCTCGGTGGAAGCTGCGCGGATGGCGGCGGAGGATTTCGCCGGCGGGGGCAAGAACATCAAGGTCGAGATCGTCTATGCCGATCATCAGAACAAGGCGGATGTCGGGTCCGCGATCGCGCGCAAATGGCTCGACGTCGACGGGGTCGACGCGATCGTCGACGTCCCGAATTCGGCCGTCGGCCTCACCATCAATTCGCTGCTTCGCGGCACGCGAATGACCTTCCTGGCGTCCTCGACGGCAAGCTCTGACCTGACCGGCAAGGCCTGCTCGCCCAACACCATTCAGTGGGTCAACGACGCCTGGGCCACCGGCAACACCACGGCCGCGGCCATGATGCAGCGCGGCGGCAAAGACTGGTACTTCGTCACGGTGAACTATGCGCTAGGGCAAGGCATCGAGGCGGAAGCGACCAGCTACATCGAAAAGCACGGCGGCAAGGTGCTGGGATCGAGCAAGCATCCGCTCGGCACCTCGGACTTCGCGTCGTTCCTGCTGCAGGCCCAGAACTCCAAGGCCAAGGTTATCGGGCTCGCCAATGCCGGCGGCGACACCATCAACGCGGTCAAGCAGGCTGCCGAGTTTGGCATCCAGGAAGGCGGCCAGACACTGGTCGCGTTCCTGCTGTTCATCAATGACGTGCACGGCATGGGACTGAAGGTCGCGCAGGGACTTCAGCTCCTGGAAGCCTTCTACTGGGACATGGACGACGATACCCGCGCCTTCGCCAAGCGATTCGCCGCGCGACCGGGCATGAACGGCAAGATGCCCAGCGGCAACCAGGCCGGCGTCTACGCCTCAACTCTGGCCTATCTCAACGCGGTCGCCGCAACGGCAAGCGACGATGCCAAAGAGGTCGTGCCTCAAATGAAGAAGCTCAGAGACAAAGACAAGCTTTTCGGCGACGTCGCCATCCGCCAGGACGGCCGGGTCATTCACCCGCTCTATCTGTTCGAGATCAAGAAGCCCGAGCAGTCCAAATACCCCTACGACTACTACAAACTGATCGCGACCATCCCGGCCGAACAGGCATTCCGGCCGATGGCGGACGGCGGCTGTTCGCTGGTGAAGTAGGAGAGGTCCTGAAATCGGCGGAACGGATGCAGTACGTCAAGAACTGCCCGTCTTTATCGGGATTCCTGCGTCCGGAAGAATGGCGATCCCGGGAAGACTCGAACTTCCGACCTACGGTTTAGGAAACCGCCGCTCTATCCGGCTGAGCTACGGGACCGCGAACCCCTCTCTCGGAGCTTCGGCACCTCATAGCAGACTGAAAGTCCGATCGCCAGACTCCGCGGCGGTCGGCGCCGCTCGCGGCTGATCGCGTGAGAAAGGGTTCCGGCGCGCTGTCCGTACCTGGTCGAAGGGCCGCTTCCGCGAATACGCGCGCGCCAGATGTGAACAACAAGTTAACCGGCTGACCTGCCTTGCTTGAGCCAGATCAAGGTCATCTGGCTCGAATCGCGCAAGAATCCGGAGCGGCCGCTTTCGGCCGTCCCCACCTCACTCCTTCCCCATCCGGAGCACTCTGTGAATAGCGCCGGCAGCCTTGCCACCCGTCTCGCCTTCCATCGCATCGACCATCACGCCACTGCCTTGTTGCGCGAGGCGCGCAGCCTTGTCATCGACGCGCTGCCCGGGATCCTTGACCGCTTCTACGATCACGTCAGTCGCTTCGCGCAGACCGCGCGCTTCTTCCGCAGCCGCGAGCACATGATGCATGCCAAGCAGATGCAGATAAAGCACTGGTCCATCATTCTGGAGGGACGCTTTGACGCCGACTATGAAGCATCCGTGACGCGGATCGGCGAGATTCACAACAAGCTCGGGCTCGAGCCGAGCTGGTATATCGGCGGCTACAATGCGCTGTTGTCGGATCTCGTGAGCGAGGTCGCGATCCGCATGCCGATGCGCATGCTGAGTCGCGGCTCCGCAGCGAAGCAGGCCGCGATGCAGCGCGCGATCGTCAACGCGGCGCTGCTCGACATGGATATTGCGCTTGCCGTCTACACCGAGGCCGAACGCCGCGACCGGCGGCAGATGCTGGACCGGCTGGCGACGGATTTCGAGACCGCGATCGGCGGCGTCGTCGGCATTGTCGCCTCCGCATCCGCCGAGCTGCAGGCGGCGGCGCAATCGCTGCAGGGCGCGACCGATCGCACCTCGGCGAAGTCGGGTCTGGTCACGGTGGCCTCGCGCGAGGCAACGACGAATGTCAACGCGGTCGCCGCCGCGGTCGAGCAACTCACCAATTCGATCCGCGAGATCGGCGCGCGCGTCACCGATTCGGCCCGGATCGCGACGGAGGCGACTGCGGCAATCAATGCCGCCGGCGACAAGATGCAGAAGCTCTCGGCCGCCGCCCAGCAGATCGGCACCATCGTCCATCTCATCACCGACATTGCCGGCCAGACCAACCTGCTCGCGCTCAACGCCACCATCGAGGCGGCGCGCGCCGGCGACGCCGGGCGCGGTTTTGCCGTGGTTGCGCAGGAGGTCAAATCGCTCGCCGAGCAGACCGCCAAGGCGACGGCCGACATCGCCGCGCAGATCGGCGACATCCAGCAATCGACCACGGAGTCGGCAAGCGCCATCGGCGATATCGTCGGCGTGATCCGCTCGATGGGCGAAGTGTCGACCGCGATCGCCTCCGCCGTCGAGCAGCAGGACGCCGCCACCAGCGAGATCTCGCGCAACATCCAGCAGGCGGCCGTCGGCACCAGGGACGTGTCTGAGAATATCGAGGACGTCACGCATGCCGCCGAGGAGAGCGGCGGCAGCGCATCGAATGTGCTCGATGCGGCGGGCGAATTGTCGCGGCAGTCGGAGCTGCTGCGCAATGAAGTGTCAAAATTCCTCGCGACCGTGAAGGCCGCCTGAGAACGTTCCGAGCAGACGCCGCTGTGGTTCTGCATCCTGGGCGGGGCGGAAAACGGTGGCGGCCGGGCGAGGTAAGCGAAATCCTCGTCGCTGTCGCGTGGGTTCCATCCGGACCCAAGCCCATTGTGTGAATCGCGGCGACAACGACCGCGGCCAGCTTGCGTGCCGTCCTTCGCCTTGAAATTTCTTGAAAATCTTAATCGAAGCCAAGCGTGACCGGGTGCGCTATGAGACCTCGCCCACACCCTGTGGACGCACGGTTCCACCGTGACAAGCGCCATCAAAATGACGACAATCCGCCCAACTCTCTCGCCCGTCCGAATCTGGCTGGGAATGCCTCTGTGATCGCCTCGCGTTTGCTAATGCTCAGTGTTGCCGCCACCGCCGGTGCAGCCGTGCTTGCGCCCGCGCGCGTCGACGCGCAATGGTGGCGCGGCACGCCGAGGGATTTCGAGGAATGCGCCGACGTCGCCGAGAAGGCGAAGACCAAGGAAGACAAGACCTCGCAGCTTGGCGACTGCAACGCGAAATTCGCCGGCCGCCGCAAGCCCGGCGGCGGCTACACTTATTATGACTTCCTGCAGGACCGCTCATTCGACATCTCCGGCCCCAACCCGACGCCGGAGGAGCAGAAGAAGATCGACCAGGAATATGCACGCTATCTGGAAAAGCAGCGCCGCGAGAGCATGACCGCGGCGCTCGCCTTGAAGCAGCAGCAGGAAGCGCAAGCGCAGCAACCGCCAATGCAACCGCCCGCGCAGCCGGACGTCCAGAAGGTGACATTGCGGACCGAGACGGTGCGGGTGCCGGTGCCGGTGGCAAGCCCGGTCAAGCGGGCCGAGCGCATCAGAGCCGCAAAATGCGCCAAGGACTCGTTTTCCTGCGACTGGCCGCGGGTCTCCGCGAGCTGGAACGAGTTCAAGAAGATTTTCGCCCCGCAGCCGCCGGCGCCGCCCGCCAAGGCGAAGCAGCGGAGCTGATCCATTCGGAATTGTAGTAGCCCGGGTGAAGCGAAAGCGTAACCCGGGGCCGCCCCCGCCTAAGGCAAAGATCCCGGGTTGCGTTTCGCTCCACCCGGGCTACGACGTGCCCTAACTAGCGCGGATGGGTCCGCTTGGCGCGGTGCGGCGCGACCGGCTTGCGGGCAGGCGCAACCGGATCAAAGGTCGGCGCCCGCGATGCCGCGCGGCTCTCCTGCAATCGTGCGTCATAGCCCGGCGAAGGGACGACCGTCGGCGGCGCGGCATGGGACGCCGCGACTGAACCTAGAGTCAGGGTCACAACCGACCACAGTGCGGTGGCGATCCGTCTCATCGATCCTCCTTCATCATGTCCTCATTGAAAGTCGTGCGGGACCGACGCCGTTTCAAGGCATCAGCCTCGGATCTGCTCGACCGTCAACCCGGGCGAGCCCTTGCCCGCCGCCTCGGCCTGCTTGACCAGTTCGACGATACGCCGCGACAGCGGCGCCTTCAGGCCGCGCCGGTCGGCGATATCTGTGATGACGCCCTGCAGATAATCGATCTCGGTGCGGCGCCCGCGCTTGAGATCTTCCCACATCGAGGAGCGCGCCTGCGGATCGATCTTCATGGTGCGCCCGAGCAGTGCCCCGAAGATCGTATCGGGTAGCCGCAACAGCGGCGGCATCAGCCCAGGCGGAATCGGCGTCGGCGACACCGGCCTGATGCCTTCCGCCTTGATCACCGCGAGCCCCTCCGCCATCTGGTCGGCGAACAGCTTTCGCCAGCTTCGCTGCGCGAGCTGCCGGCGCAGCGGGACGTCGGAGAGCGCATTCAGCGCGTTGTTGAGATTGACGATCAGCTTGCCCCACTGCACGCGGTCAATATTGTCGGTGGCGCGCATCGCAAGGCCCGGCACCGATAATCGTTGCGCCGTGCCCGCCGCATCCCGTTCGACGACGATCGCGCCTGATGTCGAGCGGTGAAACCTGCCCTCGCCGAGCCCGACCACGTTGAACGGCACCATCCCGCCCAGCACCTTTCGCCCGGGCAAACGCTGGCGCAACAGGCCGACATTGCCGACGCCGTTCTGCAGGCTGACGATATCAGCGTCTTCAGGCGCGTGGCCGGCGATGATGTCGGCCATATCAGCGGTATCCGCGCTCTTGACCGTGACCAGCACCGTGCCGGCGTCGTCAAAAATCGAGGGATCGTCCGACAGCGTGATTTCATTCGCGGCAAGCCTTTGCTCCGACCCGTCGAAGCCGGTCAGCCGCAGCCCGTTACCCCTGATTTCATCGATCACGCGCGGCCGCGCCAACAGCGCCACCTTGCGGCCGGCGGCAGCCAGCATGCCGCCGACAAAACAGCCGATGCTGCCGGCGCCGGCGATCCCGATCGGTCGATCTAAAGCATTCATCCGCCGTTCAACCTCGTGACCATAATCGATAGCAGAGTTGGTATTTTGTGCCTACCGAACGGAAGCCGCAGCTTGCGGCCGTGCCTTGTAACCGTCATGGGCGGCCGTTATGTTTTCGGCGCGGGGCAGATACGCGGGAGAAGACGATGGGTTTACTCGACGTACTCAACGGCATGCAGAATGGCCCGCGCGGGCCCAGCACGCCGAGCGCCGAATCCGACAAGGGCGGCATGTCGCCAATGACCATGGCCATCCTGGCACTGCTGGCCTGGAAGGCGGTCAAGCATTTCACCAATCAGCCCGGCGAGGCCCCACGGCAGGCGCCGACGCCGACGCCACCTCAGACACCCGCTCCCCCGCCCGGCAACGTCGTGGCCGCAGGCCTTCCCGGCGGTCCCGCCGGCGGCGGACTGAGCGACCTTCTCAAGGGCGGCCTTGGCGGACTGCTCGCGGGTGGTGCGGCCGGCACCGTCCTGAGCGGCGGGCTCGGCGATCTCCTCAAGCAACTCCAGGACAAGGGCCTTGGTGACCACGCCGATTCCTGGGTCAGCAACGGCCCGAACAAGCAGGTCGCGCCGGGCGATCTCGCCAATGCGCTGGGTGCCGACCAGATCGACCAGATCTCCGCGCAGAGCGGAATGTCGCGCGACGACCTGCTCCGCGGCTTGAGCCAGTATTTGCCCGACGCCATCAATCATCTGACGCCGGACGGCCGGTTGCCGAACGACGATGAAATCTCGAGGCGGATCTAATTGCGACCGTGTGAAGCGGTGATCTCTCGTTTCAGGAAAGGACGACCGCCATGAGCGGCATTCTCTGGATCATTATCGTCGGCTTTGTCGCCGGCATCATCGCGCGGTTCCTGTCGCCGGGACCGAACAACCCGAGCGGGTTTATCCTGACCACGGTGCTCGGCATCGCCGGCGCGTTCCTCGCAACCTGGATAGGTCAGGCCATCGGCCATTACAGCCCCGACCAGGGCGCCGGCTTCATCACCGCCACGATCGGCGCGCTGGTGGTGCTGTTCATCTGGAACCGGCTGGTGGCGAGCGGCGTCATTCCCGATCCCGGCAGGCGGTAGTCGTTCGCCGCTTTGAGCGCGCACGTAGGGGTGGGCAAAGCGCAGCGTGCCCACCTTTCTCGCACGGTCCGTGGATGGTGGGCACGCTGCGCTTTGCCCACCCCACCGCAGTGCTCTCGCAATCGACGATTATGCGATCAGATGCATCCCCGCATCCATGCGCACGCACTCGCCGGTCATGTTGCCCGAGGCCGGCGTCGCCAGGAAGCAGACGAGCTGCGCGATATCTTCGGCCGTTGAGGCGACCTTCAGCGGCACCCTCGCCACGACAGCATCGCGCACCTGCTTGGCGCCGGCTTCGCCGCGGCCCTTGGTGAACCAGGGCGTATCGATATAGCCGGGACAGACCGTGTTGACGCGAATGAGCGGCGCGAGCGCGCGCGACAGCGACAACGTCATGGTGTTGAGCGCGCCCTTGCTTGCAGCATAAGCGATCGAGGAGCCGACGCCGGAGATGCCCGCGACCGACGAGACATTCACCACCGCCGAGGCGCGCCCCGACGCGCTCGCGGCGGCTTCAAGAAGCGGACGGGTCGCGCGCACCATCTGGAACGGCCCGATCGTGTTCACCGCGTAGATGCGCTGGAAATCTTCCGCCGAGAGCCCGTCGAGATTGTCGTGCGCGACATGCTTGGTGGTGCCGGCATTGTTGATCAGCGCATCCAGCCTGCCCCAGGATGCCGCCGCGGCGGCGATCTTCCGACAATCCTCGTCGCACGACACGTCGCCCTGCACCACCACGACCTCGGCGCCGGCGCTGCGGCAGAGATCGGCGGTCTCCTCGGCTTCCTTCTTGCTGTTGGAATAGTTGACGACGACGCGCCCGCCGACCTTGGCCAGGATCTGCGCGGTCGCGGCCCCAAGGCCGGACGCCGAGCCCGTTACGATTGCATACAAACCATCCTTCGACATCCGCACTCCCTCTTTAGCTTTTGCGCTCAAAACGTTCCGGCGCTGGCATACCATATCGCGCACCCAGCGCGACAAGCCAGAACTCCGTTGCGTGGAATTTTTGCTTTCCGCACTATGGCTCGCATGCCGCCGCCGCAGGCGGCCCTGCGGACAGCGCTTGTCACGGCTATGGCTTTTCCGCATCATAAAGCGCAAGAACGGAACGCACTTGGCGCGACAGTTTGGCGCGTCCGAGACGTGCCAAATTCCATAACTTGAGGAACGCCGTGGCGGAGAGTGAGAATATCGTCGTCGAGACCGCAGAGAAAATCTTTGCCGATCTCGCCGACGCCCAGACCATCAACAGTGACAAGACGGGAAGCTGGAAAGCGCCACTCTGGCAGGCGCTGAGCGAGGCCGGCCTGCCGCTTGCCTGGGTGCCGGACGATCTCGGCGGCTCCGGCGCGAGTCTGGCCGATGGTTTTGCCGTGCTCAACGCCGCCGGCCGGTTTGCGGTCGCGGTCCCGCTCGCCGAGACCATGCTGGCTGGCTGGCTGTTCGCGCAAGCGAAGATCGCTTCTCCCGACGGCGAGATGACGGTGATCCCCGGGAGCCCAAAGGATCGCATCACGCTCAATGCCGATGGCAGCCTGTCCGGCCGCGCCCGCGGCGTGCCGTTTGCCAAAGCAGCAAAGCATTTCGCGGTGCTGGCGCATGGCAACAATGGCGGCATCTCGATCGCATTGGTCGACGCTGCCAAAGGCCGGATCGAGGCCGGCCTCAATGTCGGCTACGACAATTCGGACACCGTGACGCTGGACAAGGTCGAGCCTGTTACGATCAAGCCGGCGCCCAAGGGGTTTGACCAAGCCACGCTGATGCTGATGGGCGGCGTGGTCCGCAGCCTGCAGATCGCGGGCGCGCTGGAAGCGATGCTCGACATTTCCGTGCGCTATTCCAATGAGCGCGTCGCCTTCGAGAAGAAGATCTCGAAATTCCAGGCGGTGCAGCACAATCTCGCACGCCTCGCTGGCGAATCGGCCGCCGCGCTCGCCGCCGCTACCTCTGCTGCCGATGCCATCGCGAACGCGACCTCCTTCGACGACGCGGTGTACCTCGAAGCAGCGTCCGCCAAGATCCGCTGCGCGGAGGCGGCGGAGAAAGGGGGCGCCATCGCGCACCAGGTGCACGGCGCGATCGGCTTCACCATCGAGCACATCCTGCACCGCTATTCGCTGCGCGCGCTGGCCTGGCGCGACGACTTCGGCTCGGAAAGCCATTGGGCGGTCGAGCTCGGCAAGCGCGTCGCCGCCAGAGGCGCCGACGAATTGTGGCCGCTGGTGGCCTCGCGCTGATTTACGGAAAGAGCTATGACTGCAGCCCTACGTTTCGATCCGATCCGCCTGCCGCCCGAATGCGAGCGATTGCGTAAAGAAGTGCGCGCCTTCCTTGCCGAAGAGATCGCCGCCGGCACCTTTGATCCGAACAAGCCCAACCGCGAAGACACCGACGCACCGGAATTCTCGCGCCGTGTCGGCGCCAAGGGCTGGCTCGGCATGACCTGGCCAAAGAAATATGGCGGCCAGGAGCGCTCGTTCCTGGAGCGTTATGTGGTGACCGAGGAAATGCGGGTCGCCAACGCGCCGACACGACGCTTCTTCGTCGCCGACCGCCAGAGCGGACCGGTGCTGCTGAAATATGCGCCCGAGCATGTCAAGATGGACATCCTGCCGCGCATCTGCCGCGGCGAGCTGTGCTTTGCGATCGGCATGAGCGAGCCGAATTCCGGCTCGGACCTGTTCGCGGCGAAGACGCGCGCGACCAAGACCGATGGCGGCTATCTGATCAACGGCAGCAAGATCTGGACCTCCTCGGCGCATATCGCCGACTACATGATCGCGATCTTCCGCACCTCGCCGCCGACCAAGGAAAATCGCCGCCACGGCCTGACCCAGTTCCTGGTCAAGATGAAGCAACCAGGCATTCAGGTGAATCCGATCGGCCAGATCACCGGGCAGTACGAATTCAACGAAGTCGTCTTCACCGACTATTTCGTGCCCGACGATCACGTGCTCGGCGAGATTGACGGCGCCTGGAAGCAGGCGACGAGCGAGCTCGCCTATGAGCGCAGCGGCCCCGAGCGCTTCCTCGAGACTTACTACGTGCTGACCGAACTCGTGCGCGCCGTCGGCGACAAGCCGGACACCCGCAGCGCCGAAGGCATCGGCCGCCTGGTGGCGCAGCTACACACCATGCGCCGCATGTCGGTCTCGGTCGCCGGCATGCTGCAGGCCGGCAAGGAGCCGGTGGTGGAGGCGTCCATCGTCAAGGACATCGGCACCGTATGGGAGCAGCAATTGCCGCACCGGGTGCGCGACCTCGCCGCCTTCGTCGAGGAGACCGCATCCAACCGCGAGACGCTGGAGAAGCAGCTCGAGTTCGCGATCAGGACGGCGCCGAAACTGACGATCCAGGGCGGCACCACGGAAGTGCTCCGCGGCATCATTGCGCGCGGACTTGGTTTGCGCTAGGCGCGCGGCCGGCCTGCGCTAATTCAAAGGGGAACGCTCATGAGCAAATATACCGATATCGGCGTCGAGAAGCAGGGCCACGTCGGCCTGATCGAAATCCGCAAACCGCCGTTGAACTTCTTCGACGTCGCGCTGATCAATCAGATCGCGGATGCGCTCGAGGAATTCGACCGCGACATCGAGATCCGCAGCAGTGTGCTCGCCGCCAAAGGCAAGGCGTTCTGTGCCGGCGCCAATTTCAGCGATCCGGCACGGCAGGAGCAGGAAGCGCGCGCGGAGTCCGATCCGGCCGCCAATCTGCCGATCAACCATCTCTATGTGCAGGCGGTGCGCATCTTCCGCAACAAGAAGCCGATCGTCGCCGCCGTCCACGGCGCCGCCATCGGCGGCGGACTCGGACTTGCCGTCTCCGCAGACTTCCGCGTCACCTGCCCCGAGGCGCGCTTCTCGGCGAACTTCACCAAGCTCGGCTTCCATCCCGGCTTCGGATTGACATTCACGCTGCCCGAGTTGATCGGCAAGAACAATGCCGAATTGATGTTCTACACCAGCCGCCGCGTCACCGGCGAAGAGGCCTATCGCTGGGGGCTCGCCAACGTGCTGGTGCCGCAGGACCAGGTGCGATCAGAGGCGCTCAAGCTCGCGCAGGAGATCGCCGAATGCTCCCCTCTCGGCCTCATCTCCACCCGCGCCACCATGCGCGGTGACCTCGCCGACCGCGTGCTCGCAGCCACCAACCATGAACTGATCGAGCAGACCAGGCTGCGCGCCACGGAAGATTTCAAGGAAGGCGTCAAAGCCAGCGCCGAGCGCCGCGTCGCGAATTTCAAGGGGCGGTAACGCCGCTTGCGCCGACGCGTAGGGTGGGAAAAGCGCAGCATGCCCACCTTCTCTTGGACGGACCGTGAATGGTGGGCACGCTGCGCTTTGCCCACCCTACAAGTCAGTGCATTAGGCGGAACGTTACCCCACCCAACGAGAATTCATCGCCGGCGACGTTCAGACCTTTCTTCCCGGCAGCGTCGCGGACCTTCGCAACATCGGCGACCTTGAACGTGAGCGCGCTCATGATCTCGCTTTCGCCGTTGACGAAGCGGAAGCTGCAATTCGGCAGGCGTAACTCGGCCTCGCCGTTCACCGGCCAATCAAGAATCCGCCCCCAATGCTGCGCCAGCGCTTGCGGCTCCGGGCTCTGCATCTCGACTTCCGTCAGCGCCTGCGTCACATCTTTTCGGATGTGTTTCTGCCACTCCGGCCCGGCCGGGGGATAAGGCCCCAGAACATCGTCGCTGCCGTCGGTGTGGTTGAACTCGATGAAGGCAGCGCGGCAGTCGCGCGGGTGGAGCTGCACGCCGTGATAGGGCGCATGCGTGATGACGTTCGCGGTGCGCACGCCGATGGCATTGGCATGCGCGCCACGCGCGTCAGGATCGTCGCAGCAGAAGATCGCCATGTAGCCGCCGCGGCCGCCGGTCTTCTCGATGAAGCGGCCCGCCGCCGTGCCCGGCTGAAACGGCGCCACCACTTCGAGCAGGATGGTGTCGACCGGCAGCAGCGCGTTCTCCAGCCCATATTTCGCGACATTGCCGTCGCGATAGCAGACGTTCAGGCCCATGATGTCGGTGATGTCAGAAATCACGGGCGCGAGCTGTGGGGCCACCAGGCAGATCTGGCGCAGCCTGAGATAGCCGGCCATCCCTACTCGCCCTTGAAGACGGGCTTGCGCTTCTCGACGAACGCCTTGGCCGCTTCCTTGTGGTCGGCGGTCTCGCCGCAGCGCGTGTGATGGATCGCTTCGCCATCGAAACAATCCTCGAGCGACAGATGCTCGGCATTGTTGATGTTGCGCTTGATGAAGCCGAGCGCGATCGACGGTCCCTGTGCCAGAGACATCGCAAGCTCGCGTGCGGCGGCGTCAATCTGCGCATCCGGCACCACCGTGGTCACGACGCCAAGCGCATGCGCCTCCTGTGCGGTGAGGACCGGCGAGCTCAGATAGAGCTCGCGCGCCTTCGCGCTGCCGAGGAGCTGGGTCAGGAAATAGGTCCCGCCATAATCGCCGGAGAAGCCGACCTTGGCGAAGGCGGTCGTGATCTTGCATGACTCGCTCGCCACGCGCAGGTCACAGGACAGCGCGATCGAGAGCCCGGCGCCGGCCGCCGCGCCATCGAGCTGCGCCACCACCGGCTTTGCCATCTGATGCAGGATCCGCGAGACCTCCATGCCGCGGCGCAGATTGGCAAGCTTGGCCTCGAACGGCAGCGGCGCCCGGCCCTCCGCCATCGACTTCACGTCGCCGCCGACGCAGAAGGTGCCGCCGGCGCCCTTGATCAGCACCGCGCGCACCTCGTGATCCTCGGCCGCCCGACGCGCCGCCTCGACAAGTCCGCGCGTCATATCCGGGTTCAGCGCATTGCGCCGCTCCGGGCGATTCATGGTGATGGTGAGCAGGCCGTTGTCGAGGTTTTGCAGGACGATGCTGTTTTCAGTCATGGGATTCGCTTTCTTGGTTGTTGGTTCTCGACATCATATCCCCCGCCGTCATTGCGAGCGCAAGCGAAGCAATCCATCTCGCCGCTTGCGGAGGCATGGATTGCTTCGTCCGCTACGCTCCTCGCAATGACGACCACGTTTCGCGTCACTTCTTCACCAGCGGGCAGCGCGAGTTCTCCAACGATTGGAACGCCTCGTTGCCCGGAACGGTCGCGAGCAGCTTGTAGTCGTCCCAGCGTCCCTTCGACTCGGACGGCTTCTTCACCTCGAACAGATACATGTCGTGCACCATGCGGCCGTCCTCGCGGATCCTGCCGTTCTTGGCGAACATGTCGTTGATCGGGGTCTCCTTCATCACCTTCATGACAGCCGCGGAATCCGTGGTGCCCGCGGCCTTCACCGCCTTCAGGTAATGCGTGACGGACGAATAGACGCCGGCCTGCGCCGAGGTCGGCACGCGCTTGGTGCGCTCCATGAAGCGCTTGGTGAACGCGCGGGTATCGTCGTTCAGGTCCCAATAGAAGGCTTCGGCAAGCAGCAGCCCCTGCGCTGTGTCGAGCCCGACGCTGTCGATGTCGGTGACGAAGGCGAGCAGCGGCGAGAGTTTCTGGCCGCTCTTGGCCAGGCCGAATTCGGCCGCCTGCTTGATCGCGTTGATGGTATCGCCGCCGGCATTGGCAAGCCCGACCACCTTGGCCTTCGAGGCCTGCGCCTGCAGCAGGAAGGACGAGAAATCCGATGTGTTGAGCGGATGGCGCACGCTGCCCAGCACCTTGCCGCCGGTCTTGACCACGACATTGGTCGTGTCCTTCTCGAGATCCTGCCCAAAGGCGTAGTCGGCGGTCAGGAAGAACCAGGTGTCGAGGCCGGACTTCACCGCCGCGAGACCCGTCACATTGGCCTGCGCGAAGGTGTCGAACACATAGTGCACGGTGTAGGGCCCGCAGGCCTCGTTGCTGAGGCGGATCGAGCCGGGGCCGTTGAAGATGATGATCTTGCCCCGCGCCTTGGCGATCTCGCCCGCGGCAAGCGCGGTGGCGGAAGCCGCGACGTCGAAGATCATCTCGACGCCCTGGTTGTCGAGCATATCGCGCGCGATGTTCGCGGCGAGGTCGGCCTTGTTGAGATGGTCGCCGACGACGACTTCGACCTTGCGCCCCAGCACCTCGCCGCCGAAATCCTCCACCGCCATCTTGGCGGCGGCTTCGCTGCCGGGGCCGGTGATGTCGGCGTAGAGGCTCGACATGTCGAGGATGCCACCGATCTTGAGCGGCGGCGGCTTGCTTTGCGCCAGCGCCGCGGTGGCCGAGACCGCCAGCATGCAGGCGAACGCGCCTGACAGAATTCGTTTCATGAAGCCCTCCCGGTTCGTCAGCCACATTGACTGTGGTCTACCATTTTGCGGCGCGATCATGCCGCATGGGATTGATGGCAGCAAGCCGCGGCAACGCATGAATCCATCTTTGGTTTTCCGCTAAGCGGAATGATCTTCGGCGTTGTCAGCCGCACGAAATATCTCGATGTTCATCGAAGTTTGTGGTCGCGGCGGCCGGACCAAGCAGCGCTTTGACCGCGGATCGCCGCCCCAAGCAGCGGCTTGCAAATCGAGCCCGTAAGCGCGCCGGATATGCCGCAATCAAAAGCGCGTGCCCGGCCGCTAATTTCGTTTGCCTCCCGACGGTCGCCATGTTCTCGCCAAGTTCCCGCCCATTCCCCTAGCTCACGACAAACATTAACGAATCCCGCAGATCGTGTTGCTCCCGAGACACGCCGCAACAGTAAAGCCACGCTACGCGTACCGCTTTTGTTGCGGTTGCGAGCGCGCCGGGGTTACGGTCATCGGCAATATTCGGTAGCGCTTCGAGGAGGAGCCATGAACGCATATCGCGGCCACACTGGACTGGTCGGCCGGCATTTGTCTCCGCGGCTGCGCGCCATCGCGACCGCGCTGTTGCTGCTGCTTCCGGTCGTCGCAAGCCCGGCGCAGGCTGCGCCGGAATCGGCGGCCGCTCGCGCCTCCACCGCGCACGTCTATATGCTCCGAGGGGTGTTGAACATCTTCTCGCTGGGACTGGATCAAATTGCCGCCAAGCTGCAGGCCCAGGGCATCCAGGTGACCATCAGCAATTACGTATTCTGGTCGTCGCTCGCCAACGAGGCCGCGGCCGAATACCGAAGCGGCAAGACCAAGACCATCATCCTGGTCGGCCACTCCTCGGGCGCGACCTCCCTGCCCGACATGGTCGGGAGGCTGGACCAGCTCGGCGTTCCCGTGAAGCTCGCAATCGGGCTGGACTCGGTGTTCCACACCAGCCTTTCCGGACGCGTCGGACGATACGTCAATTTCTACGTCGCCAACGGCGCCGGCACGCCGGTCGAAAAGACCAGGGGCTTCCAGGGCACGCTGGAGAACGTCAATGTGGCGAGCGTGCCGGGTGTCGGGCACCTGACGATCGAAAAGAACCAGATCATGCAGCAGAAGGTGATCGGCGAGATTGACGCCGTCGTCTTCGGTCGACCGAGTCCGGCATCGCCGACGAGGCGACGGCAGCCGAGTGAGGCAAGCGTCGCCGCACCACCACGGGCGGCCAGCGCGGCTGCTGCTCGCAACTGATCCTGGGCCGATCGAATTGCGGCGCATTGGTTGCGCCGCAATTCTGCCAATTCCTGCGCGATAGTCCATCCTGAACGCGGGCAAGTGGCCTGCCGGCGATCGAGAGCCGGCGTATCTGCGCGCCGAAACCACAGGCGGAAGGCGCATGATCAATCCGAAGCCGGTTATGGCCATTGTGTTCCGGGCGATGCTTATCGCCTGCGTCTGGTCGGCTGGTTGCAATTTCACACTCGCGGCTCCCGCCGCAAAGCAGGCCAATACCGCCGCTGCGGTGGCGGCACCGCCGCCGCCTGCCCCGGAACAGCCCCCGCCGACTCCACGCGTGCGCGCCTATCTGTTTCGTGGCGCGATGGGCCCGATTTTTTCGCGCGGCATGGATCAACTGACCAGCCGCCTCGAGGAGGTCGGCGTCCAGGCCGACGTCTACGAGTTTACCATCTGCCGGCTCATCGCCGCGAAGGCGATCCGCGAATACAAAAAGGATCCTCTTCCGATTGTCCTGATCGGGCACTCGATGGGCGGACTCTGCTCCGTGATATTCGCCGAGGTCCTGCAGCAGGAAAATATCCCGGTCAACCTGATTGTCGCCATCGATCCGGCGCACGCAACGGGGAAAGTGCCGCTCAATGTCGAGCGCTTCATCAATATCTTCATGTCCGACAGCGTGCTGGGGGGCGGCGATGTCGTCGCGGAGACAGGCTATCAGGGCCACTATGCAAGCTACGACTTGAAGGATCACTCGGAAGTCACCCACATCAACATCGACAAGATGGACACCATCCACGACCAGTTGGTGAATGCGGTCGTGCAACTCGGGACGACACCGATGCAGGTCAAGGGCGAGACGGCGCCGCTGCGCTACATCGTTCCATCGGATGCGCCGCTCGAGCTGTGGGATAGCGGCATTCCGCAATTCGCCCGCGCAGGCGACACCTTGCAGAGCCTCGCCACGGCGAACCACGTCCCGCTGTGGGCGCTCACCCAGGCCAATCAGCTACCGGATAACGCCCCGCTGACCGCCGGTCAGCGCATCGTCATTCCGCGTCACCTGATGCCGATCGCACAGCAGCCCGCCACGACGGCGACGGCTGCGGAGCCGGCAAAGCGACCGACAAGTCCCGCTCCCCGCTCTTCGCGGGGCCAGGCTTCGGGCGACAAGTCCTCGCCGCGACCACGGTGACGGATTTCTGCACGTAGCCCGGGTGGAGCGGAACGCGCAAACCCGGGGCCACTCGCAAACGCTGAAGCAGATGTCCCGGGTTACGCTGACGCTCCACCCGGGCTACGGCACGCTGATTTAGGCAGAAACCATCCTGCGCTAGCCGGCCGGCATGAACGGGATCAGCATCGGAACGCGCCGGCGATAGGCGCCATATTCCTCCGCGCCGAGTTCGGCGCTGAGGAATACCTCCTCCATGCGGGCCTTCTGCGCCATGCCGAGCGAGATCAGCACTGCCCCGAGGATCGCCGTCACCGTCCCGACGGCAATGCCGGTGACCAGCATTCCTGCGATCAGGCCGGTATAGATCGGGTGGCGCACAAGGCCATACGGCCCGGTGTCAATGACGTGGTGGCCTTCCTTGTGCGTGATAGCGTTCGACCAGAACCGTCCGAGGTGGATTCGCGCCCACCACGTGAAGGAGATTCCGGCAAGCGTCAGGACCGCCATCACATAGATGCCGAGGCTGCCGAACTGCCACAGCGGCTTTTCACCCAGGATCCTTCCGGTCCACGGCAGGAACAGGATCGCGCCCAGGAGGATGGGGATGCGGTACCTCAGCGACTCCGAGGTCATGACATGCTTCTTGGTCTGGCCGGACCACACCGACGCCACGACCCAGCTCGTGACCCACAGAATCCAGATGATGGCGAGCAATTGGGTGGGCCAGGTGGCGGTCCACCCGCTCCAGACAAACGCGAACCATTGACCAGGGTCTTGCGACATATTGCAACCGTATCAGGCGATTGGATCAGACGCCAAACCGGCGCGTGGTATTGAACGATTGGGCGCCCGGGCTCGACGCCGGTTCCCATTCCGCCTGATTGTGACCGGAGCCAAGCAGATGCGCAATGGTTTCGCGAAGCACAGGCTCGACCGGCCCCGGCGCATAGCCGAGTTCACGCTGCGCTTTTTCGATCGACAGCGCCTCGGCCCGCCGCGCGATCCGCACCCCTTCAGCCGTACCGGATGGCGGCCGGTGGGTCACGTGATCGGCAACGAACTCCAGGAGGCCCGCGGTGATCTCAGCGAGGCGGCCGTTCATCGCAAGGCGCGGCGTGCGGCGGCCCCGGACATGCGCCATGATCCGCAGCACCTGCTTCAGCGCGATGCCTTCGCCGCCGAGAATGTAGCGATGTCCGAACTGCCCGCGTTCCATGGCGAGGATAAGCCCTGCCGCGACATCGCGCACGTCAACCAGGTTCACGACGAAGTCCAGATAGAGCTGCACGCGCTGGTTCAGGAACAGCCGGAGCATCTCCGTCGGCGGCGTGAAATTGTGGTCGTGGGTCCCGATCGGCATCGTCGGGCAGCCGATGACGACAGGATATCCCGATGCCGCCTGCTGCATCGCGTAGCGCTCGGCGAGCATTTTCGAGCGCGTATAGGGCCCCGGCATGTTGTCGGGCAATAGCGCATCGTCGGCCAGGCGATCGTCCGATCGCGAGGCGCGGAACAGGATTGATTCGGTGGAGCAGTGCAGGAGCCGCTTCACGCCACGCTTGCACGCGGTCCCGATCACGACCTCGGTGCCACCACAGTTGACGTCGTGGAAATCGGCCTTCCGCGGCAGCCACATCCCGGGCAGCCCGGCAAGGTGATAGACCTCGTCGACGCCGTCGATGGCGCTGTGCACGAGGTCGCGGTCAAGCACCGATCCCTTGACATACTCGACCTTCGGCAACGCTCGCGACGGCGGCTGCAGATCAAGCACGCGCACGTCGCTGCCTTGCGCGACAAGCGCCGAGACCAGGTGCTTGCCAATGAAGCCGTTACCGCCTGTAACCAGGATTCGTGTCATGCGGTGGGATGCAGTACGGCTGGAGCTACTGGGAATACGACAGGGAATCTTGCGGAGGCTGGATAATACTCGCGAGATCGTGCCGAAAGCCCAGCGCGATGAATAATTTCGCCATCACGAACATCGGTCCGAGCAGCAGATGGGTGGGGTGGTCAGCCATCGAGGGTTTCCTGCGTTCGAACACCTGGTGCCCGATGATCTGCGAGGCGACTCCCACGACAAGGAGGACCGCCGTAAGCGACCACAGGCCGGTGATGGTCACATGACTGACGATCCAGGCGGCCAGTGACAGCAGAACGACAGCCCCGCAAAAGATTCCGGCGCCAAGCGCCAGATCGAGCAAGAACCAATAAAACAGGACCGGCAGCACGGCGATCACGGCCGCGCTGACCTCAACTCCGAACAGGGTGAAGGACAACAGGCTGAGGGGGAGAATGGCCGCCAGAAACAGGAACACGATGCCGAACACATGCATCACGCAATTCCAGGGGTCACGATGGTATTCAACGTAATCGGTCAACTGCCGCCGAAAAAACGAGTTCATGCAGCACTTATCTTTCCTGTTGTGCCGGGACGCGCGGCAAGACTGGCTTGCGCGAAACCCAGCGCTCCGGCTTCATTGCTGGTCCCCGCCGATGGGGTGCTACTTATGCTCGCAATCGGCCTCAAGTCAAAATGCCCCGGGGATAGTGTCGGACGGAGACCGACGTCGTTGCGGAAAATCATGTCCTAATTCAGTCGGCTAGCAGCGGCGTCATGACACGGGGCCACAAAGTGACAGCGCATCACACGAAATTTTGTGCACAAATGTTGCTGTTGTGCCTCATCAGTACAGTGGTAACCGATTCGGCCCGCGCGGCGGGATGCGCTTTCGAAGCCCAGGGCGAGGGCCGGGTCGTGTCCGTGACCGACGCGCGCAGCTTTCGCCTCGAGGACGGCCGCGAGATCCGCCTCGCCGGCATCGAGATTGCGGACCGGCAGAAAGGGGCCGCAGCCCTGTCGGCGCTGGTGATGGGACGCGACATCTCGCTGCAGGGCGAGGACGACGTGCCGGACCGCTATGGACGCCAGGCGGCCTTCGTCTTTGTCTCGGGGTCCGACGCGGCCGTACAAAGCGAACTATTGAAGCAGGGCCAGGCGATGGTATCGCCTGATGTCTCGAACCGGGATTGCGCCACCCTGTTGCTTGCGGCCGAGGCCGAGGCGAGGCAGGCCAAAAGGGGAACTTGGGCCGACGCCTCCGCCATAAAAAACGCGGAAAGTCCGGGCGATATTTTGGCGGGGATCGGGCGCTTTGCGGTGGTCGAGGGGAAGGTTTTGTCCGTCCGTCAGGCGGGAGCAACCACCTACCTCAACTTTGGCCGGAACTGGACACGGGACTTTGCTGTGACTATTCCAAGGCGCATGATCCCCGCGCTCGAGGCGGCCGGGCTTGCGCCTAAGTCCCTGGAAAATCGACGGATTCGTGTCCGCGGCTGGGTCGAAGCGCGCAACGGGCCACGGATCGAACTGCTCCGGGTGGGGCAGTTGGAAGTGCTTGGCGGGACCTAAGGGCATGAAAAGGGGAAGCGGTTCTCCGAAAAGATCGTGCTCAAGCAAACAGATGAGAGCATGATCCGGGACGTGGAGGCTCGTTCTTTCAAGAGATCATGCGCAAACAGGGCGCAAACAGGGATGGGGTCATGATCCGGCCGGTCGGACCATGATATCTTCCGGCAGCTTGAGAGTAGCTGACGTGATTGAGGGTGTGGGACGGCGGGACAGGACGGGCCGCGGCCTTTCGGCTGCGCTGGCGCTCCTGTGCGCGGCGACCCTGCTGTCCGCCTGCGGCAACCTCGGCATCGGCCGGTTCGAAACCGCAGCTCCGGTAGCGACGCCCCAACCGGCAAAGCCGAAGCCCACGGTGGCGCAGACGCCGGCGAGCGAACGCGAGCATGAGCGGATCCTTGCCACCTATGGCGGCGCCTATGACGACCCAAAGCTGGAAGGCCTGATCAGCAAGACAGTCGATCGGCTGGTCGCCGCGTCCGACCGTCCCGACCAGGGTTACAAGGTGACGATCCTCAATTCCGGCGCGGTGAACGCTTTCGCGCTGCCGACCGGACAGCTCTATGTCACGCGTGGCCTGATCGCGCTCGCCAGCGACACCTCGGAGTTGTCGTCCGTGCTGAGCCACGAGATGGCGCATGTGCTGGCTAAGCACGCCTCCATCCGTGAAGACCAGGCGCGGCAGGCGGCGGTGGTGACGCGTGTCGTCACCGACATGAGCAACGATCCCGACCTCACTGCGCTGGCCCTGGCCAAGACCAAGCTCACGATGGCGAGCTTCTCGCGCCAGCAGGAATTCGAGGCCGACGGCATCGGCGTCGGCATCGCCGCGCGCGCGCATTTCGACCCCTATGGCGCCTCGCGTTTCCTCACCGCGATGGAGCGCAATGCGGCGCTGAAGGTCGGCAAGACCTCGTTCGATCCGCGCGCGCAGGATTTCCTGTCCTCGCATCCGGCAACGCCCGAACGCGTCTCCAATGCGCAGGCCGCGGCGCGGCAATATACGGCGCCCGAAGGTGCCGAGCGCGACCGCGAGACCTATCTCGCCGCGATCGACAACATCGTCTACGGCGAAGATCCGAGCGAAGGTTTCGTCCGCGGCCGCCGCTTCCTGCACCCCAAGCTCGCCTTCACCTTCCAGGCACCCGAGAACTTCACGCTCGACAACACTGCGCAGGCGGTGATCGGCGTGCGCGAAGGCGGCTCGCAGGCGATGCGGTTCGACGTGGTGCGGGTGCCGGCGGAGCAGTCGCTCGGCGACTATCTCAACTCCGGCTGGATGGAAGGCGTCGACAAGGCTTCCACAGAGGATATCACCGTCAACGGCTTCCCGGCGGCGTCCGCCACCGCGCGGGGCGACCAATGGCAGTTCAAGGTCTACGCGCTGCGCTTCGGCAGCGACGTCTATCGCTTCATCTTCGCGGCCAAGCAGAAGACGACCGAGAGCGAGCGCAATGCGCGCGAGACCGTCAATTCGTTCCGCCGCCTGACGCTCGAGGAAATCCAGGCCGCGCGCCCGCTGCGCATCAAGGTCATCACCGTGCAGCCCGGCGACACCGTGGAATCGCTCGCGCACCGCATGGGCGGCGTCGACCACCCGGCCGAGCGCTTCCGCGTCCTCAACGGGCTGGACGCCCACGCCCAGGTCAAGCCTCGCGATCGCGTGAAGATCGTGGTGGAATAGCGAAGCGTTTTCGAGCGAAGCATGCCCTCGGACTTGATCCGAGGGTGGATCCCGGTTCGCGTAGCAATCAAGTTTACGCAGATTGCGTACACTTATCTGCGCAGAAAACGCGTCAAAACAAGGGTCTGGAGCTTCGGTTCTGATTCAATCAGAACCGAAATGCGCTTTACCCTTACTCGATGATATTTTCGCGCAGCCCGCTCAGCCAGAGCGCCAGCAGCGTCCACACCGCGCCGGACAAGAGATAGGCGCCGGCGGAGATCAGGCCGAAATGGGTCGCGAGCAAGAGCGCGGCCAGCGGCGCAAATCCTGCGCCGAACAGCCAGGCGAGGTCCGAGGTCAGCGCCGAGGCGGTGTAGCGGTACATCGGCGCGAAGCTGGAGGCGATCGCTCCCGAAGACTGGCCGAAAGACAGGCCCAGCAGAATGAAGCCGAGCACCATATAGATCGTTTCACCGACGGCGCCGGCATCGAGCAGTTGCGGGGCGAAGCCGCTATAGACCGCGATCGCGATCGCCGAACCGGTCAGCAGTAATTTTCGGCCGACGCGATCGGCGATCACTCCCGAAGCCACGATCGCGACGACGCCGAACGCGGCACCGATCATCTCGATGATGAGAAACCGCACCGGGCTTTCGCGGGTGAACAGGAAGACCCAGGAGAGCGGAAACACCGTGACCATGTGGAACAGCGCAAAGCTCGCCAGCGGCGCGAAGGCGCCGAGCAGAATGTTACGGCCCTCGTCACGAACCGTGTCGACGATACGGGCCGGCTGCAGTTCGCGGCTTTCGAACAGCGAATCATATTCCGGGGTCGCCACCATGCGCAGCCGTGCGAACAAGGCGACCACGTTGATCGCGAACGCGACGAAGAACGGGTAGCGCCAGCCCCAGTCGAAGAAATCTTCCGCGGACAGGTTGCCGGCAAAGAACGCGAACAGGGCGCTCGCCACGATCAGTCCAAGCGGCGCGCCGAGCTGCGGCACCATGGCGTACCAGCCGCGGTGATGCCGCGGCGCATTGATAGCGAGCAGCGAGGCAAGACCGTCCCAGGCCCCGCCCCAGGCCAGGCCCTGGACGGCGCGCGCCAGCGCCAGCAGCCAGATCGCGGCGACGCCGATCGTGTCGTAGCCGGGCAGGAAGGCGAGTGCGACCGTCGCAGTCCCCAAGAGGAACAGCGCGATGATCAGCTTCGCGCTCTTGCCGTAATGGCGGTCGACCGTCATGAAGATGACGGTCCCGAGCGGACGCGCCACGAAGGCAAGCGCGAAGATGCCGAAAGAATAAAGTGTCCCGGTCAGTTCGTTCGCGAATGGGAACACCAGGCGCGGAAACACGATCACTGACGCGATCGCATAGACGAAGAAATCGAAGAATTCGGACGTGCGGCCGATGATGACGCCGATGGCGATCTCCCCGGGGCGCGCCGGTTCGTGACCTGCCGTCATCGGGTGGCCGTGAGCCATTGCAGGGGCCTGTGTCATCGCCATCGCGCCTTATGCCTTATGCCTTATGCCGTTCTTGATTGAGGCGGCCGCCAGGCGGTCTTGCCGTTAGCGACCTCAAAGGCGCTGTTTGAGCCGCCATTGCGCACTGCAACATTGGACAAATTGTCCAATGTCCTCCTTGTTGCATCGCAGCTACCCCCTGTTTCACATAGGAAATTTCCAACAAGGTTCCACCGTGCGTGTCTTGAGGATTCTTGCGTTGCTGCCACTCGCAGCCGCTCTTTCAGGTTGCGATTTTGTCGTGCTCGCCCCGGCCGGCGACGTGGCCGTGCAACAGCGCGACCTGGTCGTGATCTCCACCGTTCTGATGCTCTTGATCGTCCTGCCGGTGATGGCGCTGACCGCGCTGTTCGCCTGGCGCTACCGGCAGTCGAACACATCAGCCCGCTATGAGCCCGATTGGGACCATTCCACCCAGCTCGAGCTCGTCATCTGGTCGGCGCCGCTCCTGATCATCGTCTGCCTGGGCGCTTTGACCTGGATGGCCACCCACCTGCTCGACCCCTACCGCGCGCTTGGCCGCATTGACGCCGATCGCCCGATCGAGGCCCAGGACAAGCCGCTCAATGTCGAGGTGGTCGCGCTCGACTGGAAATGGCTGTTCATCTATCCGGAGTACGGCGTCGCGACCGTCAACGAGCTCGCAGCTCCCGTCGACCGCCCGATTCGTTTCCGCATCACGGCCTCCTCCGTGATGAACTCCTTCTACATCCCGGCGCTGGCGGGCCAAGTCTACGCCATGCCGGGCATGGAGACGAAGCTGCACGCCGTGACCAACAAGCCCGGCGTCTACAAAGGCTTCTCCGCCAACTACAGCGGCGCTGGCTTCTCCGGGATGTACTTCTCGTTCCATAGCCTGACGACGGCCGACTTCGACAAATGGATCGCGAAGGTGAAGGCAAGCGGCGACATGCTCGGCCGCAACGAATACCTCGTGCTCGAACGTCCGAGCGCCAACGAGCCGGTTCGCCGCTATGGCTCGGTCGATGGCGACCTGTTCAAGGCCATCGTCAACATGTGCGTCGAGCCGGGCAAAATGTGCGCGAGCGAGATGATGGCGATCGACGCCAAGGGCGGGCTTGGTCGCGAAGGGCTGAACAACACGCTGCCGCTGACTTACGACAAATATGCCCGGCGCGGCGCGGTGTTCGGACCCGAGCCGACCTACGTGGCGGGCATCTGCTCGGTCGACGAATTGAAGGGGCAATCCGAGCCGGAGAGCACCGTCCCGTTCGACACGACGCCGCTGCGCGGGGCCGGCCTCAAGCGTCCGCTGTTCTCGCCCGCCAATCCATCCTCAAGTTCCCTTCTTCTCGGATCGCGTCCGAAATCAGACTCCTAAAGAGCGCCGCATGTTCGATACTTCCTCCCTCGCCAAAGCGATTTTCGGCCGCCTGACACTGGAATCGCTGCCGCTACATGAACCGATCGTCGTCGGCACCTTCGTCGTCGTGGCGCTGGGCGGCGTCGCCCTGCTCGGCGCCGTCACCTATTTCCGGCTGTGGGGCTATCTGTGGCGCGAGTGGTTCACCACCGTCGACCACAAGCGCATCGGCATCATGTACATGATCCTCGGCATCGTGATGCTGCTGCGCGGCTTTGCCGACGCCATCATGATGCGCCTGCAGCAGGCGATCGCCTTTGGCGGCTCCGAAGGCTATCTCAACGCCCACCACTACGATCAGATCTTCACCGCCCATGGCGTGATCATGATCTTCTTCGTCGCCATGCCGCTGGTCACCGGGCTGATGAACTATGTGGTGCCGCTGCAGATCGGCGCGCGCGACGTGTCGTTCCCGTTCCTCAACAATTTCAGCTTCTGGATGACCGTGGGCGGCGCGGTGCTGGTGATGGCGTCGCTGTTCATCGGCGAATTCGCCCGCACCGGCTGGCTCGCCTACCCGCCGCTGTCGAACATCGGCTACAGCCCTGATGTCGGCGTTGACTACTACATCTGGGGGCTGCAGGTGGCCGGCGTCGGCACGACGCTATCGGGCATCAACCTGATCTGTACCATCGTCAAGCTGCGCGCGCCCGGCATGACGATGATGAGGATGCCGGTCTTCACCTGGACCTCGCTGTGCACCAACGTCCTCATCGTCGCCTCTTTCCCGGTGCTGACGGCGGTTTTGGCGCTGCTGTCGCTTGATCGCTACATCGGCACCAACTTCTTCACGAACGACTTCGGCGGCAGCCCGATGATGTACGTGAACCTGATCTGGATCTGGGGTCACCCCGAGGTCTACATCCTGGTACTGCCGGCGTTCGGCATCTTCTCCGAGGTGACCTCGACCTTCTCGGGCAAGCGCCTGTTCGGCTACACCTCGATGGTCTACGCCACCGTCGTCATCACCATCCTGTCCTATCTGGTCTGGCTGCATCACTTCTTCACGATGGGCTCGGGCGCCAGCGTGAATTCCTTCTTCGGCATCACCACCATGATCATCTCGATCCCGACGGGAGCGAAGATGTTCAACTGGCTGTTCACGATGTATCGCGGCCGCATCCGCTTCGAATTGCCGATGATGTGGACGGTCGCGTTCATGTTCACCTTCGTGCTCGGCGGCATGACCGGCGTGCTGCTGGCGGTACCGCCGGCCGACTTCGTCCTGCACAACAGCCTGTTCCTGGTCGCGCATTTCCACAACGTGATCATCGGCGGCGTGGTGTTCGGCGCATTTGCCGGCATCGCCTACTGGTTTCCGAAGGCGTTCGGCTTCAGGCTCGATCCGTTCTGGGGCAAGCTGTCGTTCTGGTTCTGGGTGACAGGCTTCTATTTCGCCTTCATGCCGCTCTACGTGCTCGGCCTGATGGGCGTCACCCGCCGCCTGCGGGTGTTCGATGACCCAAGCCTGCAGATCTGGTTCGTCATCGCCGGCATTGGCGCGTTCCTGATCTTCCTCGGCATCATCTCCTTCCTGGTGCAGATCGCAGTCAGCGTGCTCAAGCGCGAAGCGCTGAAGGACGTGACCGGCGACCCCTGGAATGCACGCACGCTGGAATGGGCGACGTCGTCGCCGCCGCCGGCCTACAACTTCGCCTTCACCCCCGTCGTCCATGACAACGACGCCTGGTGGGACATGAAGCGCCGCGGCTATCGGCGTCCGCTCACCCGGTTCAAGCCGATCCACATGCCCAGCAACACCGGCACGGGCGTCATCCTCGCCGCACTGGCCACGGCGATGGGGTTCGGCCTGATTTGGTACATCTGGTGGCTGGCCGCCGTGAGCTTCATCGGCCTGCTCGCGGTCGCGATCGGCCACACCTTCAACTATCACCGCGACTATCACATCCCGGCCGATGAGGTCGTCCGGGTGGAAGATGCGCGCACGCACCTGCTTGCCGCTGGAGCCAAGTCATGACACTCGCCGTCGTCCCTCCACAAAGCTCCGAACCGGTCTTCTACGTCGTCGACGAGCACGATCATCCCGAAGGCGCGAGCACGATGCTCGGCTTCTGGATCTACCTGATGAGCGACTGTCTCATCTTCGCGATGCTGTTCGCCACCTTTGGCGTGCTCGGCGGCAACTACGCGGCAGGCCCGACGCCCAAGGACCTGTTCGACCTGCCGCTCGTGGCGGTCAACACCTCGATGCTGCTGCTGTCGTCGATCACCTATGGTTTCGCGATGCTGGCGATGGAGAAGTCGCGCGTCGGCGCGATGCAGGCCTGGCTCGTGATAACCGGGCTGTTCGGCCTGGCGTTCATCAGCATTGAACTGTTCGAATTCGCCCACATGATTCACGAGGGCGCGACGCCGCAGCGCAGCGCCTTCCTGTCGTCCTTCTTCACGCTGGTCGGCACCCACGGCCTGCACGTCACCTTCGGCCTGGTATGGCTGGTGACATTGATGGTGCAGGTCGCCCGCTACGGCCTGATCGAGGCCAACCGCAGGCGCCTGATGTGCCTCAGCATGTTCTGGCACTTCCTCGACGTGGTCTGGATCGGCGTGTTCACCTTTGTCTACCTGATGGGAATGCTCCGATGAAATCCGACACTCACGCCCTGCAACCCGCACCCAACGCACATCCTGCAGACGGACATGGCGAGCACCATGCCGGCGGCTCGCGCGAAAGCTACCTGATCGGCTTCGGCCTCTCCGTCATCCTCACCGCCATCCCGTTCTGGCTGGTGATGAGCGGCGTGCTCGGAGACAAGCAGCTCACCGGGCTTGCGATCACGGTGCTGGCGGCGATCCAGATCGTGGTCCACATGGTGTATTTCCTGCACATGAATACCCGCTCCGAGGGCGGCTGGACCATGATGGCGCTGATCTTCACCATCATCATGGTGGTGATCGGGCTGACCGGAACGCTGTGGGTCATGCATCACCTCAACGTCAACATGATGCCGGGGCATGACATGAGCACCATGCAGTGACGGCGCGCCCATCTGCCCTCTCGCTGCTGCTGGTCGCCCTCGCGGCGCTGGGCGTCGTCGCGCTGACCGCGCTCGGCGTGTGGCAGCTTGAGCGCAGGACGTGGAAGCTGGCGCTGATCGACCGGGTCGAGCAGCGCCAGCATGCAGCCCCTCAGCCGCTGCCCTCGCCCTCGTCGTGGCACGCGATCACCGCGTCAAGCGACGAATACCGGCGCGTGACCGTCAGCGGCCATTTCCTGCATGAGCGCGAGACGCTGGTGGCGGCCGTGACCGACTATGGCCGCGGCTTCTGGGTCCTGACGCCACTGCAGACGATGGACGGAGCCACGGTCCTGGTCAATCGCGGCTTTGTTCCCCCGGAGCGGCGAGATCCTTCAACGCGGCGCGAGGGAAATCCGCCCCGCGCGGTGAGCATCACCGGCCTGCTGCGGATCACCGAGCCAAAGGGCGCCTTCCTGCGCACGAACGACCCGGCGACAAACCGCTGGTACTCGCGCGATGTCGCTGCGATCGCCACAGCGCGCGGACTGTCGCAGGTCGCGCCATTCTTCATCGATGCCGACGCGGCCCCCAATCCCGGTGGCTACCCGATCGGCGGGCTGACCGTGGTCAGGTTCCCGAACAACCACCTGATTTACGCGCTGACATGGTTCGCCATGGCCATTATGCTGGCGGCTGCACTCCTGCGCGCTTTGCGCGGCAGGGACCATGTCCGCGACTTCGATGCGCGGCGCGATGCCGTGCGGAGCCTGGTGGCCGCCGCACGCAATTTATCTCGCAAGACGGGCCCAGATGCTCGAGCGCATATCGGATCAGCATGACCACGGGAAAACGGCGGACGAGGCCATGACGCTGCCGGCCAGGGCCGGCGCCGGCACGGCCCCGGTCGCGCTGGATGCTCCAAAATCGACCGACGACACGACCAACCGCAAGAACATGGCGCTGCTGATCCAGCTCCGCTGGACCGCGGTGATCGGCCAGATCGTGACGATCGCGTTCGTCGACCGGTGGCTGGGCATTGCGCTGCCGATCCTGCCGATGGCCGGCGTGATCGCAGCCCTCGTGGCGCTCAACCTGTTGAGCCTGGTCTGGGTACGGTATCGGGCGGAAATCAACAATCGCGAACTCCTGCTCGCGCTGATGCTCGACGTCGCCGCACTGACCGGCCAGCTCTATCTGAGCGGCGGGGCGACCAATCCGTTCACATCGCTCTACCTTCTGCAGGTGACCCTCGGCGCGGTCCTGCTCGACGCCCGCTCGACCTGGTCGCTGGTCGGACTGGCCTGTTTGAGCTTCGCCGGGCTGACCGTCGCCCATCGCCCGCTCGGGCTGCCGCAGTACGGCTTCAGCGATCCGTTCAGCCTTCATGTTGCCGGCATGTTCATCGGCTTTGCGCTCAATGCCGTCCTGCTCGTGGTGTTCGTGACGCGCATCAACCGCAACCTGCGGAAACGCGATGCGAATTTGGCCGCGCTGCGCCAGCATGCCGCCGAGCAGGATCACATCGTCCGGATGGGCCTGCTTGCGTCCGGGGCGGCGCATGAGCTCGGCACCCCGCTGGCGTCGCTGTCGGTGATCCTGAGCGACTGGCGCCGCATGCCGGCCCTCGCATCGAATCCGGAGCTTTCGGACGATCTGTTCGAGATGGAGACGTCGCTGCAACGGTGCAAGTCGATCGTCACGGGTATTCTCGTCTCGGCCGGCGAGGCGCGCGGCGAAGAATCGTCGCCGACCACTGTGACTGCATTTCTCGCGGCGCTGGTCCAGGAGTGGCGCACCACGCGCCCGTCCGCCACGCTGTACTTCCGGAACGAGTTCGGCACCGACCTGCCTGTTGTCTCCGAGGTCGCGCTCAAGCAGGCGATCTTCAACGTCCTAGACAATTCCGCCGAGGTGTCGCGCGACTGGATCGAGCTCGCGGCCGAGCGGGCCGACGACCGGCTCGTCCTGTCGGTCACCGATCGCGGACCGGGCTTTGCGCCGGAAATGCTGGCGCAATTGGGCAAGCCCTACCAGTCGAGCAAGGGACGCCCGGGAAGCGGCCTCGGCCTGTTCCTGGTCGTCAACGTCGTGCGCAAGCTCGGCGGGGTCGTGACGGCGCGAAACAATGCAGAGGGAGGCGCAACCATCAGCCTCGAACTGCCCCTGGCAACGCTTGCGATCGGAGGCAGCCTTGACGGATGAACGGCTGCTTTTGATCGTGGAGGACGATGAGGGCTTTGCCCGCACGCTCAAACGTTCGTTCGAGCGGCGCGACTATCAGGTCGTCGTAGCGGCCTCGCTCGACGAGGTCAGGAAAGTGCTGGAAGAGAAAACGCCCGGCTATGCTGTGGTCGACCTCAAGCTGGGCGGCGCCTCGGGGCTGGCCTGCGTGGAAGCGCTGCATGTGCACGATCCCGAGATGCTGATCGTCGTGCTGACCGGGTTTGCCAGCATCGCCACCGCGGTGGAAGCCATCAAGCTCGGCGCTTGCCATTATCTCGCCAAGCCGTCCAACACTGACGACATCGAAGCCGCCTTCCGCAAGGCCGAGGGCAACGCCGATGTCGAAGTGGCCGCGCGTCCCACCTCGATCAAGACCCTGGAATGGGAACGCATTCACCAGACCCTGATCGAAACCGATTTCAACATTTCCGAAACCGCAAGGCGGCTCGGCATGCACCGCCGGACCCTGGCCCGAAAGCTGGAAAAACGCCAGGTGAGGTGACCGGAGCGCTTTCGAGCGAAGATGCCGGCACGCCGCGGGCACTGGCCCCCGGCCGGGCGGGGTGTGATAATGCGGCAACCTTGGCTGGCCGGCCTCCGTCGGCCGTGCAGTGCGCCAGCTTGCGCAGCGGTGCTGAACCGGATCACGAATGACCGCGCTTTCCCAGGATATGATCGCCGAGCTGAGGCGCAGGATCGACGAGCTGGAGCAGCAATTGCGATCCGGTACCGCCGAGAATGCACGCCTGCAAAGCGAGCTTGCGGTTGCGCGTGATCGCCAGAGCGCGGGCGCCGCGATCCTGCGCACCATCGCAGCCTCCCCCTCCGATGCCCGGCCGGTGTTCGAGGCCATCGCGTCCAGCTCCAAGCGCCTGCTCGGCGCCTTCTCCGCGACCGTGCTCCAATTCATCGGCGATGAGCTTCATCTGGTGGCGTACACGCCGATCAGTCCCGCAGCGGACGAAGGATTGAAGTCATCATTCCCGCGACAGATCGCGGACTTTCCGACCTTTGCCCTGGTTCGCGGTGGCAAGACAGTTCAATTTCCGGACAGCGAGGCCGACGACGTCCCGCAACTGAACAAGGAGCTGGCAAGGCTGCGCGGTTTCCGCAGCGTCTTGTTCATGCCGCTGATGAACAGGGGAACGCCCGTCGGCATGATCAGCGTCACGCGTGCCGAGCCGGGCGCGTTTGCCGCCGATCACGTGCAGTTGCTGCAGACCTTCGCCGATCAGGCCGTGATCGCGATCGAAAACGCGCGTCTGTTCAACGAGACACGGGAAGCGCTGGAGCGGCAAACCGCCACTGCCGATATCCTGAATGTGATGGCAAGCTCGCCGTCCGACGTGCAGCCGGTGTTCGAGGCCATCGCGGCCAACGCCAACCGGCTGATCGGCGGCTTTTCCACTGCGGTGCTTCGCTATGCGAGCGGCGCCGCCCATCTGGCGGCCTTCACCCCGACCGATCCCGCCGGCGACCTTGCGCTGCAGGCGGCGTTTCCAATGCCCTTCGCTCGATTCCCGCCCTACCAGCTCGTGGCGGGCGGTACGGCCGCGCAACTGCCCGACACCGAGCTCGAGCCGGCCGCGCGGGACGTCGCCCGTGCACGCGGCTATCGCAGCATGTTGTTCGCCCCGCTGGTGAGCGAGGGCGAGGTCATCGGTATCATCATCACCACGCGCCGGGCGACCGGCACGTTCAGAGCGCACCAGGTCCGGCTGTTGCAGACCTTCGCCGACCAGGCCGTGATCGCGATCAAGAATGTCGGGCTGTTCAACGCGACGAGGGAAGCGCTGGAGCGGCAGACCGCGACCGCCGAAATTCTCAACGTCATCGCGAGCTCGCCAACCGACGTGCAGCCGGTATTCGACGCCATCGCCGAAAGCGCGAAGCGGCTGCTCGGGGGCCAAACGGGGCTTGTCACACGCGTTGTCGATGACATGCTTCATCTCGCAGCTCGTACTGCTGGAAGCGAAGCCGGAGACAGGGAGATCGAGAATTCATTCCCTACTCCGCTTACGTCCTCGGGGATTCACAGCCGGGTCGCGCAGAGCTCAACCATCGCGTTTCGCACCGATATCGAAACCGAACCCGATGTCCCCCAGACCGTCAGGGACATGGCACGCGCCAGAGGATATCGAAGCATCATTGTCGTGCCGATGCTGCGCGAAGGCGTTGCGATCGGCACGATCGGTGTTTCGCGCGCCGAAGCGGGCGCGTTCGCCGACAACCAGATCGCCCTGCTCAGGACATTTGCCGATCAGGCCGTGATCGCGATCGAAAACACGCGGCTGTTCAACGAAGTGCAGGCCAAGTCCCGCGATCTGCAGGAAGCCCTGACCTATCAGACCGGCAGCGCCAACATCCTGAAGGTGATTGCCTCCTCGCCGACAGATGTCGGACCGGCATTGAAGGCAATCGTCGAAAGCGCCTGCGAGCTTTGCGATGCCTATGACGCCGCCGTGGTGCTAAAGGACGGCGACGACCTGCGATTTTGCGCCCATCACGGGCCGATTCCGATTCACCTTGAGAAATGGCCGATCAATCGCAACTGGACTGCGGGCCGTGCCTTCGTCGACCAGACCCCGGTGCACGTCGCCGATCTGCGTGACGATACTGACTTCCCGGAAGGCCGTGAGCTTGCGATGCGGATGGGTCACCGCACCATCTTGAGCGTGCCACTGCTGCGGGAAAACGAGAGCATCGGTGCGATCGTGCTCCGCCGCAACGAGGTGCACCCGTTCACCGACAAGCAGATCGCACTGCTACAGACCTTCGCTGACCAGGCCGTGATTGCGATCGGCAATGTGCGGCTGTTCGAGCAAGTGCAGGCCCGCACCAGGGAACTTGCAAAATCCCTCGACGATTTGCGCGCCGCGCAGGGTCGCCTGATCCAGACCGAGAAGCTCGCCTCCCTTGGTCAGCTCACGGCCGGCATTGCGCACGAGATCAAGAATCCGCTCAACTTCGTCAACAATTTTGCCGCACTTTCCACGGAACTGACGGGCGAGCTGAGCGATTTGCTGGCATCAGCGTCACTCGCTGGCAGCATTCGCGGCGAGATAGATGAACTGAGCGGGCTCCTGAAGGACAATCTGCAAAAAATCGTGCAGCACGGCAAACGCGCCGATTCCATCGTCAAGAACATGCTCCTACATTCGCGAGAGGGCGGCGGCGACCACCGGCCGACCGACGTGAACGCGCTGGTCGAGGAGAGTCTCAACCTCGCCTATCACGGCGCGCGCGCCGAGAAGCCGCAGTTCAACGTTACCCTCAGGCGCGACCTCGATCCGGACGCCGGCACGATCGAGGTGTTCCCGCAGGAGATCACTCGGGTGCTGCTGAACCTGATTTCCAACGGCTTCTATGCGGTCGCCAAGCGCGGCAGCGAAAATGGTCCGGGATTTGAACCGAAGGTCAGCGCCAGCACACTCAGCCGTGGCGAATACGTCGAGATCCGCATCCGCGACAACGGCGTCGGCATTCCGCCCGAGGTAAAAGAGAAGATGTTCAACCCGTTCTTCACGACCAAGCCGCCAGGGGAAGGCACCGGCCTCGGACTTTCCATGAGCCATGACATCATCGTGAAGCAGCATGGCGGCACGATCAATGTCAAAACCGAGCCCGGCGAGTTTACCGAGTTCACCATCCTGCTGCCGCGCAGAAGCAATTTTTCGGATAGTAACAGAGGTTAGCCGTGAGTGTGATGGTTCTGGTGGTGGATGACGAGCCCGATGTGGAGGCCTTGTTCCGCCAGCAATTTCGCCGTGATCTTCGCGCCCAGCGGTTTGTGATGGATTTCGCGGGGTCGGCGTCGGAAGCCCTGAGACGCATCACCGACGTCGGCGAGCACTCGCTGATTCTGATTTTCTCCGACATCAATATGCCCGGGATGAACGGGCTGGAGATGCTGCCGGAGGTCCGCGCCCGGCGGCCTGACGTTCCCGTGGTCATGATCACGGCCTACGGAGACGCCGCGACGCGCAAGAGGGCGCTGGAGCGAGGCGCGGAGGGCCTGTTGACCAAGCCGATCGACTTCGGTGAGGTCCGCCAGGAGATCGACGCGAGGCTGGAACAATCCGCATGACCGCCACCATCCTCGTAGTCGACGACGAGCCGGATCTGGAGGCGCTCGTGCTCCAGAAATTCCGCCGGCAGATCCGCGACGGACTGGTGAGCTTCGTCTTCGCGCGTGACGGCCTTGAAGCCCTTCAGTCGATCGAGCAGCATCCCCATGTCGATCTTGTGGTTTCCGACATCGCCATGCCGCGCATGGATGGCCTGTCGCTGCTGGCGAGACTGCAGGAGGCAGAGGACAAGAAGTCGACCATCATCGTCTCGGCCTATGGCGACATGAGCAACATACGCACCGCGATGAATCGCGGAGCATTCGACTTCCTGACCAAGCCCATCGATTTCGTCGACCTGGAAACGACGATCCAGAAGACGATGCGTCACATCGAGATCCTGCGCGAGGCACGTCGCCGTCAGATGGAAGCGGAGCGCGCCCACGCTTCGCTGTCGCGTTACTTCTCGCCCGAGATCGCCAAGCGCCTTGCCGCCGGGGACGCCGGCAACGACATGGAGGTGCGCTGGCGCGAGATCGCCGTGATCTTCACCGATATCACGGGCTTTACCTCGCTCGTCGAGACGGCCGTACCCGAGGTGCTGGCGGAAATGCTCAACGAATATGTCGGCGGCCTGACGGATGTCGTCTTCGCGCATGAGGGAACGGTGGCGAAGGTGATCGGTGATGCAATCCAGGTGCTGTTCAATGCGCCCGGCGACCAGCCCGACTACGCGACCCGCGCGATCGCCTGCGCACAGGCGCTCGACGAATGGGCGGAGGCGTTTCGCGGGCGTTGGAAAGGGAGAGGCGTGAATTTCGGTGCCACGCGGATCGGCGTGCACGCCGGCCCTGCGCTGGTCGGCAATTTCGGCGGCGACCGCTTCTTCGATTACACGGCCTACGGCGACACGATCAACACCGCCGCCAGGCTGGAATCCGCGAACAAGGCGCTGGGCACGCGGATCTGCGTCAGTGGCGCGGTCGCAAGCGCGGCACAGGACTTCAAGGGACGCCCCGTTGGCGATCTTGTCCTGCGCGGACGCAGCGAGCCGTTGCGCGCCCACGAACCTTTACCGGCGGCGGAATTCGATGCGCCAGCCACAACGCAATATGCGATCGCCTTTGCCAAGCTCGAGTCGGGCGACGCCGCGGCCATGCCGGCTTTCGCCGCACTGGTCGGGACGCATGCCGACGATCCGCTCGCCAGCTATCATTTGAGGCGGCTGCTCAACGGCGCCAAAGGCGTCCGCATCGAGCTCCATTGATCAGCGCTCGTTATGCGCCGGTAGTTTCCTCCATTTCGTCATCTCGACTGACCGGCGAGCGGTCGTTCCTCTTATGGACGGCTTGTCCGAGGAGCTTTCCGTTTCGGCGTCCGGAACCAAGCTCCGTTACATCTGAAACGTAACCTGCAAAGTGGAAATCGATCCGAATGACGATTCACATAGGACGTCGCATTCAACGCTACGGCATCTGGCTTGTTGAGTCTTGATGATCGATTACTTCTGACGACAGGGCCATTGCATTGCTTTGTGCGAGCATCGCGCTCTGGAGGGTCGAAAAATTGAAACGACGATCGTACGATTATATCGTTGTTGGAGCAGGCTCCGCGGGCTGTGTATTGGCGAGCCGTCTCTCCGAGGATGCTAATTCAACTGTTCTCTTGCTCGAGGCAGGTGGATACGACCGAAATCCGCTGGTCCGCATTCCGATCGGACTAGGAAAGCTTCATGAGTATGGGATCTACGATTGGGGCCTGATGGCCGAGCCTGATGCCGGGCTCAATGGCCGCGTGATTCCCGCAAAGCGCGGGAAAGTGTTGGGCGGATCTCACTCGATCAACGTGATGGCATTCACGCGCGGCGATCGTGCCGACTATGACGGCTGGGCTCGCGCGGGCGCCCAAGGATGGTCCTACAGCGATGTTCTCCCTTACTTCAAACGTTGTGAAACGTGGCAGGAAGGAGGAAGCGTCTTGCGCGGCGGATCGGGGCCGATACACGTCGAGTTCTCGCGCTCAAGCGATCCGCTGTTCGACGCCTGGCTCGCCGCTGCGCGCGACCTCGGCTTCACATTCACGAACGACTTCAATGGAGAAACGCACGAGGGGTTCGGGATAATCCAAAATACCACATGGAAAGGCCGTCGAGAGACGACAGCCTCAGCCTACCTTCGATCCGCGCTGAAGCGCGCAAATCTGGTACTTCATACCAGAGCGCAAGCGACTCAAATCGTTTTTGAGGGTACCCGAGCGGTGGGAGTGCGGTACGTCAGCGGTGGGCGAAGCGCCTACGTGATGGCGGATCGAGAGGTCATACTGTGTGCGGGCGCGTATCACACGCCACATTTGCTCATGTTGTCGGGTATCGGGCCGACGAAGCATCTCGCCTCTCTTGGGATCGAAACGCTTATCGATCTGCCGGTAGGCCAGAATTTGCAAGATCACCTTGCTGCATGGTTCAACTGGAGCCGCCCCACGCCGGGTGCCTTCCACAGGACGATGCGCCTTGACCGAATTTCGCTAGCCCTGGTCCGAGCTTATCTATTTGGGACCGGACCTGGGACAATGCTTCCCAGGTATCTCTTCGGGTTCGTCAAGACCGATCCTTCGCTCGAGGCGCCGGACATCGAATTCATGTTTCGGGGGACGGCCGCTCAGCCCTACGTCTGGTTCCCAGGGATTCGTCCGGCTTTTGAAGACGGCTTTGCGATCCGTCCAACATTGCTGCATCCAAAAAGTCGCGGCGAGGTCGCGTTGCGATCGACCAACCCGCTTGATGCACCGAGGATCCGCAATGGATTCCTCCAGCACCCGGACGACCTCGCGACGTTGCTGCGCGGAGCAAAAATCGGTCTCGAATTGGCCGCTCATCCGGCGGTTGCCGCACTGGCGGGAAAATCAGCCGGACCTTCGCGCGTCCAATCGGACGGCGACGTTGAACAGTGGATTCGAAGCACGGCGATCACCGCAAACCATCCGTGCGGCACCTGCGGAATCGGTCGCGTCGTGGACAGCCAGCTTTCCGTCCTTGGCGCGACCTCGCTTCGGATCGTCGACGCGTCAGTCATGCCAACAATCGTATCTGGGCACATAAATGCATGTGTTCTCATGATAGCCGAGAAGGCCTCTGATCTGATCCGGGGCCAACAGGGACAGGTCCTGGAAAGGCATGGCTTGACCCCGGCACAATAGTCGCCCGGGCGCAGCCGCCATGGCAAGGTTCCCCGTTATCTCGACTGGCCGGCGAGCGACCGTTCCTCCATCGCGACCAGACAGAACGCGGCGCAGCCCAATCGGAGCTGTAAGTCTTTCGCTTCTTGGTTTTGAAGCGATCCGATGACGGAAAGAAACGTTGGGACAGAGTGGCTGTCGGATTATACAGCTTGCTCCAATACAACTTTAGGCATTGAATTCACGATAATGCGCTGCTGCCGCGGGTCGTTTAGCGATGCAGTGTTTTGATCAATCAATTCTGTTCAATCTCACGCGAAGCAAGTCACCATAGGCTTGCGCGCTCGCTTTTCCGCGCATTGCGACGAAGCGCAAAAAAACAAACACCAATTGGCCAGCATGGAGGGAACAATGTCACGAAAGCTTTCGCGACGACAATTTGTAAGTGCGACTGCCATGTCGTCCGCAGCGCTCATCACTGCACCATATGTGCGCGGCGCTTACGCCGCCGGCAAACTATCGATGGGTTTCTGGGACCACTGGGTGCCGGGCGCTAACAAGACCTTGACCGATCTCGTCAATGAATGGGCTGCGAAGGAAAAGGTCGAGGCTCAGATCGACTACATCACGAGCCAGGGCAACAAGATCCTCCTGACCGTCTCCGCCGAAGCGCAAGCCAGATCCGGCCACGATATCCTGGTTATGACGACTTGGCTGCCGCATGCGAATGCCGAACTCCTCGAGCCCGTCAACGACATCATGGCGCCGATCGTCAAGCAGAACGGCGCGGTCAACTACACAGTAGAATATCTCAGCCAGGCCAACGGCAAGTGGCTCGGCGTTCCGTCTTGCGTCGGCAGCCAGATCAAGGGGCCCTGCTCGCGTATCGACCTGATGAAGAAATACGCCGATATCGACGTGCAGGAAATGTATCCGGCCGGCAGCCCGCCGAAAGCGGACAACTGGACCATGGATACATTCCTCAAGGCTGCCGAGGCCTGCCAGAAGGGCGGCTTCCCCTTCGGCATCGGTCTCGGCGAGACCGCGGACAGTACCGATACCGCCGGGGCCGTCTTCCAGTCGTTCGGCGCAGAACTCGTCGACGCCAAGGGCAACCTTACTGTCAAGACGGACGCCGTTCGGCAGGCCCTCGATTTCTACAAGAAGCTGATCGCCTTCCTGCCATCAGACGTCGCGGCGTGGGACGACGCCTCCAACAACAAATGGCTGATTTCCGGCAGGGGCGCGCTGATCATGAACCCGCCGAGCGCCTGGGCGGTCGCCAAGCGCGACGCTCCGCAAGTTGCCAAGCAATGCTGGACCCACGGCTTTCCGTCCGGCCCAAGGGGCCGCTTCGCGCCTTACGTGCCTTTCTTCTGGACCATCTGGCAATTCTCGAAGAACAAGGCGGCCGCCAAGAGCTTGCTGGTGCATCTTTCGCAGCCGTCATCGATTGAGAGGCTGGTGGTCGCCAGCGGCGGCTATGACCTGCCGGCCTACGCGAACCTCACGACGCTGGAGGTTTGGGCGGAAGCGGAGCCGCCGAAGGGCACGCTCTATCATTATCCAAATCCCTATAACCATCAAAAGCTGTCAATTGCGGCCTCGCCAGCACCGCCCAAAGTCGCGCAGCAAATCTACTCGCAGGCGACGCTGACCAAGATGTGCCTACGCTACTCGCAAGGTGAAGCGATGGAGAAGACCCTCGCATGGGCGGAAGCCGAGTGCGAAGGCTTCATGAGGAGCTGAAGACACGCACCGTCGCCAATGCAATCCATGGCGACGAACTCAGACCCGGTTGCCAAAACCCTCACGGCCTGGTTTTCAACCTGGGCTCTGGGCTTTCTGCAGCCAGCGCCGCCTTGCGATCATGGATGAGGTTCTCCAGACGATGGGCGGCGACATTGAGCGTAGCCGCATCAAGCGCGCTTTCGTCGTCCGTTCCCGCTCTGGCACGCTGCGCACGCAGGACCTCGTCGATTTGATTTTCAATCTCGAACAGCTCCGATTCCGTTTCAGCCTTTCGGATCCTTTGTCCCAACACATAAAGCGAATCCAGCGCCGCTTCCTTGGTCTTGAGTTCGCCTGATCGGAGAAATTTCCAGGCCGCCGCCAGGATTGAGGCAAGCGCGCCCAGTGCCATTGGAGTCAGAAAAATCGCGTTGCTCCACTTGTCCAGGAAGCTTTGCTGGGTGCCGTTGTAGAACTCTGCAGCGCCTGGATGAACCGGAAGATAGGCGCCGGGATCGGTGTCAGGTGCCTTCATCTGCGCCAGGATCGGCAGTTCGCCCGACAGGTCTCTTCGCGCGTTCGTAAAGGCTTGCGTGAATTCAGCAATCAGGTCGTTATCAAGCGACTTCTTGGCAACCAGGTAGAACGAAACCTTCAGCGTCGTGACATCATCTGCCGGAATCGGAGGGGAGCCCCGCAACGTACCCTTGGGGATGTCGAAGCTCTCGTACGCGCGTTCCTTCTCGGCAATTGCTCCCGCAGCGTCGATCGGGATCAGACCCGGAGCGGCTTTCCCGCTCTGGGTGAAGAGCCCTCGCACCAGCGACAAATACTTCTCGGTCACGGGTATCACGAACAGGACGGCGCGCACCTCCTTGCTATCGACCGCCCGGCGCGTGTCCGCCGGCGCAAGGTTCTTGAACACGACATTGGCGCGATCGAGGGCGTATTCCTTGGTCAGCACGCTGACGATCTTCTGATTGGTCTCGCCTCCAACCACCCCCACAGTGACGCGCTTCAGGCCGGTCATGTCGGTAATCGACGATCCCGGTGGTGCGACCAGCAACGCCACCGCTTGAGCCAGGACAACGATTGCTTGCGCCTGCGACAGGTCGCCGACGTCGCCGCGGACCACCGCGAGGTCAGTCTTGCCCGAGGCGAACTCGCTGGCGGATTCGAGTGCGCCAGTGGTTTCGACAACCTTGAGCCGGACCGGCGCGTTCACCTCAGTGAGCCGGCTCGCGAGCGCGGATACAACTCTTGGCGCCTCGCCATCCAAAGACCCGACCGCGATCGAGAGTGTCACCGGCCGGACATACCAGCGGTACGCGAACAGACTTGCACCCGCGGCCAGAGCAAGCAGCCCGGCGACCACAGCAATGCGCAGCCAGATCGGCAGCTTGATTGCGTCCATGCCTATTCTCATCGGCAGAACCCGCGTCTCCCCCCTGCGCGAACCTCGACAGCCAAGCCGTCACAAGGCAATGAGCCGACGGACCGGCGCCGAGGCCGTCTTCCTTCCAATAGCTTTGTGCGCGAGGCGGGGATGCAATTGATATAGATCAAGATTTTTGTCGTCGCCGGCGCGGGGCAAACAGCGGGCCGGCTCAACAAAAAGCCCCGGGAAATGCCCGGGGCTTAAAGTTTGCTGGAGATTAACAGTCCATCAGTAACGGGCAGCAACCGGGGGGGCATAACCGCCCCAGTTGAAGTGGTAGTTCACGCGCACCGTGACCATGTCCACGTCCTGGCTGATCCGATTGACCGCGCCGGCAACGATGGGATTGACCACCGAGAACGAATTGTTCGCATTGCCCATGAAAAGGTGGTCGTACTCGACACCGACCGACCAGTTCGGTGCGAAGCCGTACTCATATCCGACACCCACGCTACCACCCCAGCGGGTCGAACTGAACGAGGCAAATTCAAAGGCGGTAAGCGTGTCGAGTACGCTGAAGCGGTTGCTCGTCACCGCCGCGCCGCCCTTGAAGTACAGCAGTGATGTGTTCCAGGCATAGCCGATCTGGCCGGTGAAAAGGCCGATGCCGTCGGTTTTCACGCGCGTCGAGAAAAACGGATCGATGAGGCTGGCGCGCGTGTTCCGGAGATCGGCCCAATCCCCTTGGGCCTCTACGCCGGCCACCCAGCCGCCGCCAAACTGCCACCGATACCCGATCTGCCCGCCGACCACGCCGCCGGACCGCTCGCGACACCCGTCACTGAACACGTCACCGAAAGCGTCGATAAAATTCCAGCAATTGCGGCTCTGGGCCCAGCCGCCATTGGCGCCGACGTAGAAGCCGCTCCAGCTGTAAATCACCGGAAGCGGAGCCGGTGGCGCCTTGACCGCCATATCAGCGGCCAGCGCCGGAGCGGTCGCGCCGAGTGCAATCAAACCTACAGTGCCCAGCAAAAACTTCTTCATATCGTTCCCCCTCTTCGGCGTCGCTTAAGGATCGGACGGCCGATGGACTTGTTGCGACGGTTGTGTCTGCATTCCAATTCCACCCGCGAGCATAGATGATTTCACCCGCGAAACTTGTGCCAGAACAGCAACACTCGGTTTTTGTTTCGGGAAGAAGTGGCAGATATTCTGACACGTCGGACTATGCGGTTTGTGCCATCGCCGCCGTGTTTCTGCGGCATCTTCAAGATCACTTCGGCATCCCTGTCGCAGAACGCGCGCGTAGACCTCGGGAAAAAGCTGACCGCGTTATCGATAGAGAAGAGGAGCACCATCAAGCCGGTTGATGCCAAGCGACTGCCATTCGTTGCGCCTGTGCAGCTTGCCTCCGCGCTAAAAAGCCCCGCCACATCTCGCGAAGCATTCCGTCGTTGAACCATTCCTTGACCGGGTTGGACTAACGTCCAGGCGGAAATTCTCCGTTCGCTGTGTCGAACGGACAGCAAAAGACGTTTCTGCGCTACCTCGGCTGTGAATGACAGCTATCAGCGGCGCCCGCCTCTTTATTGATCTCGGCCAGAAAATGCTGGCCCGAAAAACAGTCACCGCTAGTTACGGAGGAGATGCCATGACGGAGATCCGGCTGGCCTCGCTGCAGGGCGGGGCGATTGCGTTTGCAAGCGATGCGATAGATGCCTTTCGGCAAACATTACGGGGCGATGTCTGCCTGCCCAACGAGCCGGGCTACGAGGAGGCACGCACGATCTGGAATGCGATGATCGACCGCCACCCGGGCGCAGTCGTACGCTGCAAAGGAGCTGCAGACATCATGCGCGCCGTGCGGTTTGCGCGCGACCACGGACTCTTGCTCGCCGTGCGTGGCGGCGGTCACAACATCGCAGGCAATGCCGTTTGTGAAGGCGGGCTGCTGATCGATCTTTCGCTGATGCGTTCGGTCCGGATCGATCCGCTTAACCGCACTGCGCGTGTAGAGCCAGGCGCAACGCTTGGCGAATTCGACAAGGAGGCGCAGGCTTTTGGCCTTGCCACCCCCCTCGGCATCAACTCGACGACTGGCGTTGCGGGATTAACGCTGGGCGGCGGCTTCGGCTGGCTCAGCCGCAAGTTGGGGCTTGCCGCTGATAACCTCATCTCGGCCGACGTGGTGACGGCCGACGGCGGACTCGTGCGGGCGAGCGAGGCCGAGGACGCTAACCTGCTCTGGGCGCTGCGCGGAGGCGGTGCCAATTTCGGCGCGGTGAGCTCGTTCGAGTTTCGCCTGCATCCGGTCGGCCCAATGGTGTTGGCTGGACTCATCATCCATCCCTTTGCACGGGCGAACGAGCTCCTTGCGGGCTACCGCGACGTCGCCGCCAAGGCGTCGGACGAGCTCACGATCTGGGTGGTGCTCCGACAGGCGCCACCGCTGCCATTCTTGCCTGCCGAGATGCACGGCAAGGAGATCGTCGCGTTCGCCGTCTGCTACACGGGTGGCGAGGACGAGGGTAACCGCGCCCTGGAACCGTTACGCGCGCTTGGGGAGCCGGTTGCCGACGTGATCGGCATGCAGCCCTTCGCGAGCTGGCAGAGCGCGTTCGACCCGTTGCTCACGCCGGGAGCCTACAATTACTGGAAGTCGCACAATTTCGCCGAGCTCGGCGACGGCCTCCTCGACACGCTCGTAAGCCATACGAAGAGCCTGCCGACCGGAGAGTGCGAGATTTTCATTGGTCAGCTCGGCGGCGCCACCAGCCGCGTGGCTGTCGACGCGACGGCGTTCCCCCACCGCGACGCCAGATTTGTCATGAACGTCCATACGCGGTGGCGTGACCCCGGCGACGAGCAACGCTCGATTACCTGGGCGCGCAAGCTGTTTGCTGAGACTGCGCCGCACGCAACCGGCGGCGTCTATGTCAACTTCATGCCGGAGGATGAGAGCGATCGCGTGTCCGGCGCCTACGGCCCGAACTACGCTCGTCTCGCGGCGCTTAAGGCGCAGTACGATCCCGGCAACCTGTTCAGGCTAAATCAGAATGTTCTTCCGGCCGCCGCACAGCGACCGGCCGCCTGACAAGGTACAGGTGATTGGACCCGCAACTGGGCGGGCTCCAAGGCGAAGTTGGATGTAGGCCCCTCGGCCTCAATTCGCGACACTCAAACAAAAAGCCCGGCCGCTTGGCCGGGCTTTTCGCTGCAAATCTTTGCTGGCTGCTTATGCCGCCTCATCGGCGACGGTCGCGTCGTCGCTGTCGCCGTCGAGATCGTCGGCATCGCCTTCACCGTCTCCCTCAGCGCCGGCTTCTTCAGCCTTGGCCGCGCCGCGGCGCGGACTCTTGGCGAGCTGGCTCTCGATCTCCTTGATCGCTTCGGTCTCGGTCGAGTGCTGCACCACCGCGATCTCGCGCGACAGCCGGTCGAGCGCCGCTTCATAGAGCTGGCGTTCAGAGTAGGACTGCTCGGGCTGCGATTCCGAACGATAGAGATCGCGCACCACTTCCGCGATCGCGACGATATCGCCCGAATTGATCTTGGCTTCGTATTCCTGCGCCCGGCGCGACCACATCGTGCGCTTGACGCGGGCACGGCCTTTCAGCGTCTCCAGCGCCTTCTTGACGAGCGCCGGGTCGGACAATTTGCGCATGCCGACATTGGCGACCTTCGCGGTGGGCACGCGAAGCGTCATCTTGTCCTTCATGAAGCTGATGACGAAAAGTTCCAGCTTGGCGCCCGCGATCTCCTGCTCCTCGATCGCGAGGATCTGGCCGACGCCATGGGCCGGATAGACCACGAATTCGTTGGCCTTGAAGCCCTGGCGCTGGGTCACAACCTTCTTCGGCTCCTCGACGCGCGGGGCCGCAACCGGCTTCGCGGCCGGCTTGACGGCGGCCTTTGGCGCAGGCGCTGCGGCCTTAGGGGCGGTCTTGGCGGCGACTTTCGAAGCAATGGTCTTGGGAGCTGTCGCTTTCGCGGCAGTTTTGGCAGTCTTTTCTGGCATCACGCTTCTTTTGTTCTTCGAGGACTTTGTAGCCGCAGCCTTACGGGCCTCCTTCACGGACGCCCTGGCACGACCTTTGACTGCGCTGCGGGCAACTGCAGCGGCTTTCTTTGACGATTTGGAAGCACTCTTTTTACGCGTTTTCTGTGACACAGCCTGCGCGCGGAAACTGCCACGCCCCTGTTCGATGTTTTTGCGGAAACGAACGGGGCCAAGGATCGGGGATGGCCGGGTTCGGCTCTGGCAATGTGCCTAATATAGCACATTTTCCGCAAAAATCAATGATTTAGGGCCGAATCCCGCCGCTTGCAGGCACTAGCGGTCATAACGCTGTCATTAGGGTTAAACGATGGCGCGATTCCCCGCCTGAATACGGTATCGATCCGGCAGGGCAGCGCGCGAATCAGTCGCCACTTCCGGGGTTCGCAGAGAAATATTTCTCGAACTTGCCCTCCTGCCCGTCGAACTCCTTGGCGTCCGGGGGCGAGTCCTTCTTCTGGGTGATGTTGGGCCAGCTCTTGGCGTATTCGCTGTTGACCTCGAGCCACTTCTCCAGGCCCGGCTCGGTATCCGGCTTGATCGCATCCGCCGGGCATTCCGGTTCGCAGACGCCGCAATCGATGCATTCCTCAGGATGGATGACCAGCATGTTCTCACCCTCGTAGAAACAATCGACGGGGCAGACCTCGACGCAATCAGTATATTTGCACTTGATGCAGTTTTCAGTGACGACGTAGGTCATCCAGGACTCCGAACCAAAGACTCCGAAAGCGGATTCATTCTTTCAGGGTTGCGTTTCAAAAATTGCGTAGCGCAGGAGAACCGCTGCTGCAAGATAAGCAAGCCGGTTCGGCGCCGTGTTTTCAGGCAACTGATCGCCTCCCCGAGATAATCACTCGGCGCGGCTCTGCAAATCCTCATACAGCACCCGTGCGGCGGTGGCGTCGCCCCGCCGCTCGGAGAAGCCGATCACCTTCAGCACGCGCACGCTGCGATCGAGCGCGATGGTCAACACGTCGCCCGGTTTGACCGCGTGCCCGGGCGCGCTCTCGCGCACGCCGTTGATGCGGACATGGCCGGCCTCGACCAGCGCGGCGGCGCTGGTGCGCGCCTTCACCACCCGCGCATGCCACAGCCATTTATCGAGACGCTGACGCTCCAATCGGCCTCATGTTCTCTGTTTGGCGCGGCTCAATCCTTGCGGTTGCCGGCGAGCTGTTCCTTCAGCGCCGCGAGTTTTGCGAACGGCGAATTCGGATCGATCGCGCGCTCGCGTTCGCGCGGCGCCGAGCTCGCATATTGGCGGAGCGCCGGGCCGCTCTCGCGCCCCTTGTCGCGGCCGCCTTTGTCGCGGAAATCACGGCCGCCGCGCTCGCGGTCGCCACGGTCGCGATCCTTGCGGTCGCCGGAGAATTTATCGCGGCGGCGATCATTGTCGCGGTCGCGGCCCTTGCCCTCGAAGCGCTCGCGGCGCCCGCCTTTGTCCTCGCGCGGGGCGCCATTGCTGGCGGCTGCAGCGGCTGCTTCCGCGGGGGGCGCGTCCTCACGGGGTTTGCGGAATTCGTGATGGCGGCGGCCACGGCGCTGCTGGTCGCGCTGCGCGCCATCGGCACCTTCGCCCGCTGCGGCCGCGCCCTGCGCGCCCTCGCGCGGCTGATGGCGGTGGCGGTTGCGGTCATGGCGCGGGCGACGCTCCTCGGAGCGGCCGCCGGGGCGCCAGACTTCGACCAGTTGCGGTTCGGCCGGGGTCTCGGCTGCGGCGGGCGCGGCGACTGCTTCGGCAGGTGCGGCTTCCTCGGCACCGGCTGCAGCCTCGGCTATAGCCTCCGTTGGCATCGGCTCTGCCGGCGCGTCGGCAGGGACCTCTGCGGGAATGGCTGACTCCGCCTGTACTTCGGCGACTGGATCTGCCTGCGCCTCGATCGCCTCAGGCTCCGGCTGCGCTTCAGCCACCGGCTCTGCCTGCGCCTCAGTCGCTTCCGGTTCCGGCTGCGCTTCAGCGATGGGCTCTGCGGCGGCAGCCGCTGGTTCCTCGCTCGGCGCGGGCGCCAGGGTAACTTCGGGCAACAGCGCCGCGGATGGGCTAACCTCATCGGACGCGGGCAGCTCGGCGGCCACTTCTTCCACCGGTGCCTCCGCCGCAGCCTCGGCAGGCGCTTCCACCGGCGGCGTCTCGGCGGACACTGTCTCGACCACTTCCACCGGCTTCGGCGGCGGGGCCGGGCGGCGTTCCATGCGATAGCCGAGCGCGCGCAGGATCGAGGCGAAATCCTCGCCGGCCGAGCCGGTGAGCGAGGTCATCGCCTGCGTCACCACGAAGCCGCGGCCGTCGAACGCGCCCGCGGGCTTCTCGCCGGCCGAGCCCTCGCGCCAGGCCAGTGCGGGACGGATCAGGTCCGCCAGCCGCTCCAGGATGTCGACGCGCACCGCGCGCTCGCCGCACTGCTTGTAGCCGAGCACGCGATAGGCATCGCGCGGCAGTGCCTTGTCGATCGGGAACGAGGTGCGCCCGCTCGACGCCAGATGCTGCACATTGGAGAGCGCCGAGAGATCGACATTGTCCTGCTTCTCGGCCCAGAGCAGCGAGGCCAACGCGCGTGCGGCCGGCTTCAGGAGCTGCGGGAAATAGATGTGGTAGGCCCCGAACCGCACGCCGTATTTGCGCAGCGTCGCCCGCGAGGGCTGGTCGAGATCCTTCATCTCGGACGAGATCTTGATCCGCTCCAGCACGCCGAGCGCTTCCACGAGCTGGAACGCGATGCCGCGTGCAATGCCTTGCAGATCCTCCGCCTTCGACAGGTCGAACAGCGGCCCGAGCAATTTCGTAATATGCGTCTTGAGCCAGAGATCGAGCCGGTTCTGCACGGCCTCGCGCGGCGCGCCGGTCAGCCGCTCGTCGGAGATGATGCGCAAGCGCGGATGCAGCGCGTCGTCGGCCGCGACGAGTTTGGCCACCGCATCGCCGGTCCAGCGGATGGTGCCGTCGGAGGTCAGCACGAAGGTTTCGTCCGGTGCGGCGCTCAGTTTCTCGGCCCGCGTGTCGATCTCGCGCGCCAGCACCTGCTGCGCTGCGGCCTGCAGCGCCTTGGCATCTGAGCCCGCTTCCGCCGCGTCAGGCGCAAAAGTGAATCCGTCGAGCCGGCCGATCACATGCCCCTCGACGATGACTTCGCCGGTCTTGCCGATTTCAGTATTCAAAACAGAGTTCTCCCGCAGGCGGCGCATCAATACACTGGTACGCCGATCAACGAAACGCTCCGTGAGCCGTTCATGCAGCGCATCGGATAATTTATTTTCGAGCTCGCGCGTGATCCCCTGCCAATGTTCGGGATCGGACAGCCAGTCCGGCCGGTTCGCCACGAAGGTCCAGGTGCGCACCTGAGCGATCCGGCCCGACAGCGTGTCGATGTCGCCGTCGACGCGGTCGGCCTGATCGACCTGGGCGGCAAACCATGCATCGGGAATACGCCCCTTTTGCATCAGGAAGCCGTAAACGGTGGTCACAAGCTCGGCATGGGCGGCCGGCGAGAGCTTTCGGTAATCGGGTATCTGACAAGTCTCCCATAGCCGCTCGACGGCGGTAGCGCCATGCGCCATGTCGCGCACCTCGGCATCGCGCGCGGCATGGTCGAGCACGCGCATGTCTTCCGCGATCGGCGCCCTCGTCAGCACCTCATGCGAAGGCGGCAGCGACAGTGAGACCTGCAGGCTGCCGAGCGAGGAGAAATCCAGCTTCGAATTGCGCCATTGCAGCATTTTCACGCTGTCGAAGGTGTGGTTCTGCAGCGCGTTCACCAGTTCCGGCTCGAACGGCGCGCAGCGGCCCGTAGTGCCGAAGGTGCCATTGCGCGTCGCGCGCCCCGCGCGTCCGGCGATCTGCGCGAACTCGGCCGGCGTCAGGCGACGGAACTGATAGCCGTCGTATTTGCGGTCGGAGGCAAAGGCGACGTGATCGACGTCGAGATTCAGCCCCATGCCGACGGCGTCGGTGGCGACGAGGTAATCGACGTCGCCGTTCTGGAACATTGCGACCTGCGCATTGCGCGTGCGCGGCGAGAGCGAGCCGAGCACGACCGCCGCGCCGCCATGCTGGCGGCGGATCAATTCCGCAATCGCATAGACCTCGTCCGCCGAGAACGCGACGATCGCGGTGCGCCGCGGCTGCCGCGTGATCTTGCGGTCGCCGGCGAATTCGAGCGTCGAGAGCCTTGGCCTTGTGATGATGGAGGCGCCGGGTAGCAGCCGCTCGATGATGGGACGCATCGTCGCAGCCCCCAGCAGCAGCGTCTCATCGCGGCCGCGCCGATTGAGGATGCGGTCGGTGAAGACATGCCCGCGCTCGAGATCGGCCGCGATCTGGATCTCGTCGACCGCAAGGAACGAGACGTCGAGATCGCGCGGCATCGCCTCGACCGTCGAGACCCAGAAGCGCGGCGACTTCGGCTTGATCTTCTCCTCGCCGGTGATCAGCGCGACGCTCTCGGGCCCAGCGCGATCGGCGATCTTGTTGTAGACCTCGCGCGCCAAGAGCCGCAGCGGCAGCCCGATCAGCCCGGACGAATGCCCAAGCATGCGCTCGATGGCGAGATGCGTCTTGCCGGTATTGGTCGGCCCGAGCACGGCGGTGACGCCGGCGCCGGGCGCGCGCTCATGGGCGAAGGGAGGAGAGGAAAGAGCCATGATGTTCTTGGTACTTTTCTTGGTGCTTGTCGGCCGCGAACGCTATCTCAGTTCCTCATCCTGAGGAGCGCGGAACGCGCGTCTCGAAGGATGAGGTGCGGATATATCCATGCATTCCCGCTTGCCATAGGCATCGGGGGCCCTCGCCCTTCGAGACAGTCGCTCGCGCGACCTCCTCAGGGTGAGGGGGATAAAGCTGTTCATGTGCCGGCACTTCCGCAAAAAATTGTCTCACAATGCGACGGCCCCTCCGCCGCGGCTTAAGCTTCGGAACGAGTCTAGAACAAATCGCGGCCGAATCGCTGACTCCACTGCCGTTCTTCTCCGTTCACCGCAACATGTCGCGGCGGCGCTTCAGTTCCAGCACTAGATGGGGTTTGAGGATGGTCACGGCGCGGGCAAATTCCTTAAAATCGTTGAGATGCGGAGTCGAATCAGAAGCGGCAAAGAGTCAACAGGATTCCTGTTTCTCCGTCATTCCGGGGCGTCCGCAGGACGAGCTATGATGTGCTCTTGCACATCAGAGAATCCATCGGGCCGCATGCACCAGCGGAGAAATGGATTCCGGGCTCATCGCTTCGCGATGCCCCGGAATGACGGTGCGCAGCCTCACTGCGTCTTCGCCACCCGCGGCGGCGTGGCCGACGTCACGAACGACGTCGCCTCCAGCATGGCGAGCCCGAACGGCGTCGGGATCTTGACGCGGTACGGGATCAGGATGCGCGTGCCCGCGATCGGCACGAAGGCGATCTCCATGTTGCGCGCTTCGGCGAGATACTTGATGACGGGACGGTCGGGGATATAGCCCGCGATCGGCGTGAAATAGATCGCACAGACCAGCGCCGGGCCCTGATAGCCCTTCTCCGCCTTGACCATTTCCACGCGCTTGAAATCGAGCTTCAAATCGTAGCGCAACCGGCCGTCGAAAATGCCCGCGCTGGTGCGGCAGCTATCCGGGCTCATCAGTTCGCCCGTGCCCGGCACTCGCAGCAGCGAGCCGGTCATCGGATCGAACACGTTCTTCTTGTGGGCCTCGGTGACCGGGATGCGGTTCGGATCGACCGGCGGTTCCGGCTCGATCACGGTTTCCTTGATGCCGCCGCCGCCGAGCGCCATCCGGATGATCTCGGATTTCTTGTAGCTGTTGTAGTTGACGGTATAGCCCGATGCCACCAGCGCGCCGTTGACCACGCGCCCCTGGGACCCGCCCATCCCGCCGGCGCCGGCGAATGCCTTCAAGAGCCCGGCGGTGCCGCCCTGCGCGATCGCGGAAAAGGTGTCGTCACCGATCTCGATGGTCCAACTTCCCTTGCCGACGGCGATACCGGCGAGCGAGGCCTCGTACTGCGCATCCAGCCGGCCCTGCGCGTGCGCGCCCTCCGGCAACAGCATGAACAGCGCGCCGGCGCACAACAGCCAGGATTCCCTCACGGAGGGCAGAAAACTGCTGAAAATGCTCACAAACTTAACGATCCTGTCGTCGGCGCCAGAGATCATTTGGGAAGAGAAGAAATGACCGGCAAGCAACGCGGGCGAAAACGGAACCACCTTACGAGCCTGAATACGCCCTTTATATGGTAGGTTAAACCGCTGAACAGCCTTGTGAACGTGCAGGTTTTGGGCTCCATAGCGTTTTACCGGCCGGCGCAAAGAAAACGCGGTCAAATTAGGAGTTTCAGGGCACCGGAACGAGGCCCTGAAAGCTATAAAACCTTGACGCTTTGCGGCTCACCCCCTATACGTCCGCGGTTCCTGGAAAATGGACGTGGAATTGGACCCCCGCCGCGCGCGGCGCGCGCTGTTGGTTAAGCGGGGATGGAAGAGGATTTGAACAATGTCGCGGCGCTGTGAACTGACGGCCAAGGGCCCGCAAGTGGGCCACAAGGTGAGCCACTCGAACATCAAGACCAAGCGGCGTTTCCTGCCGAACCTCTGCAACATCACCTTCCAGTCGGAATCGCTCGGCCGCAACATCCGCCTGCGCGTCTCCTCGAACGCGATTAAGAGCGTCGACCACAACGGCGGCCTCGATGCGTTCCTGCGGAAGGCGAATGCCGCGCACCTCTCGCCGCGCGCGCTGGAGCTGAAGCGGCAGATCGAGAAGAAGCAGGCTGCGGCTGCGGAGAAGCGGGCGAGCTGAGGCTGGCTGTATCAGAGTAATGGTTTGAGAGTTTGAGCGGCCGGGTCGAAAGACCCGGCCGTTTATGTTTATTCGTATCCCGCACACGTTGAAGGCTACCGCACCAATCTTGGCTCTGGTGGACAATGTCGTATGGCGCACGGCGCTTCATCCTGAAACACGTTAAATTTGCGTAGTTAGACCCGATTCGGATAGCGATGAGGATGGGGAAGCGCCGACGCACAATGACTGACGACGAGATCGCCCTTGCGAAGGCGATGCTCCGGCGCGGAATGAAAAATGACGTTATTCATTTCTTCTTCAACAAGCCGAAACGGCTGATCAGTTCGGGCCGAATTACGCAAATAAAGCAAAGTAAGTATGGCGCATCAGTCGAGGAGGCCACTCAAGCGGCCCTCGATGAGTTTTTGCAAAACTGGGAAGCGCAAGCGGACAGCAGAAGCACTCCGCGCACGGCCGTCGAGCAGACACACCTTAGATCGATGTTCCACGAACAGGCCGGAGCTTGGATACTTTCGGCCGGAGAAACCGATCATACAGAATGCAAGCGCGCGTTTCGTCTCAATCCTGAAGTCCGCTTCGCTGATGTTATCAGATCAATCGCCGGGCTCGCGAACAACAATGGCGGCTATATCTTCTTTGGCGTCGTCAATCAGACCTTTTCAGTGGAAGGCCTATCAGACGAGAATTTCGCAAAGACAGATCCTGCAGAAATAAATCGCACGCTTGCCAGCTCGCTCGACCCGATACCTCGGATATCGAAAACTGCTATTGAACTCGGCGGAAAATCGATCGGCATTATACACGTCGAAAAGCATGCACACGCTCCCATAATGGCGCTTAAGAATATTGGCAACGACCTTAAGGAAGGAACGATCTACTATCGCTACGTTGGTGAAACACGAGCGATCAAGCCCGGCGAGTTAAGACAAATTATCGCCGATCGAGAGCAGAAGGCGGTGGCCGAATTCTCGACGCGAATGAGAAGAGTAGCTACAGGGGTCGACGCGACACTCAATTTGGATACGGGTGAAGTTAACGGCAAAAGCGGGACCTTCGTTATAGACAAATCGCTTCTTTCGAACATTCAATTCATTCGCGAAGGCGATTTTTCTGAAACAAAGGGCGCACCGGCCCTCAGACTGATCGGCGATGTGGAGCCCGTCAAAGCGGTTGAGCGCCACCGTGCACAGGTAATTCGAGACAACGTTACGGCCGACGCTGTGATCAGAAATTTTCTTGAAGGGGAGAGGGTCGCGGACCCTATGCAATACATCCACTTTCAAGCACATGCGCAGCGACGATGGCTCCCGATTTGGTACTACATTAGAGCGGCAGGCTGCAGCGTCGATGAAATCGTGGATGACCTTCGCCGACAAGTTGCGACACACCCTGCTAGCCGAGACGCGGTCGTCCAACGACTGTTGCGGAAATCAACCGCCCAGAAGGAGCATTTGGGCAAGCCGTCCAAGATAATGGCAGCAATTTTGGATGGAAGTGTTGTTCCGCCAACTGATGAAATCGCTGACGTGCTTTTTGCAAACGCGGTCCAGGGTTTGCCGTCCAACTACCGTAAAGCCGCCGCGCTACGCCCGCATCTATTGGCAAGTTTGAATCGCGCACAGGGTAACAATGGCAAGAGCAGCAATCGGCGTAGCGCGATCTACAGAGCCGCATGCAGGCTGGACGAACTCCTTTACTCGCATCGATCGAGCTGATTCACCATCGATTGCTAACCTCTAACGCAAAGGCGTTCTAACCAGGCAAATAGGGGTCGGCGCCCTCGTGAAGGCTTAAGCACGGCAAACTCGATCACCATGCTATCGCCCGGAAGGCGTATTCGAGACTCCGGTCTTTGATGTTGAAATGGCTCTCGGCGCATCCGTGTGACTAGCACCGCCAAGGCGAATTCCGCTATACTCGCCGAGGTAGTAGCAGGGAGGGGACTTCCATGCGAAACATCGTGATTTGCTGCGATGGGACCGGGAACGAGATCAACGAGAACATTTCCAACGTCCTGAAGCTCTATCGCTGCCTGCGCAAGACGGAGAAGACGTCGCCGCGGCAGTTCGTCTATTACGATCCAGGCGTCGGCACGCTGGCGCGGCCGGATCCGTGGCGCAAGCTGAAGCAGGATTTCAATGCGATCCTGGGGCTCACCACCGGCTACGGGCTCGATGACAATGTGCTCGCGGCCTATGAATTCCTGGTCCACCATTACCAGGACGGCGATGCGGTCTACCTGTTCGGCTTCTCGCGCGGCGCCTATACCGTGCGGGTGCTGGCCGGGCTGATCCACAAGATCGGGCTGATCTCGCCGGAACAGGTCAACCTCGCCGGCAGCGGGCTCACCGCCTACAAGCAGTTCTCCGATGACGGCAAAGCGGGCACGGATGCCAGGCTGCAACGGCCGGCGAGCGACGAGTTCGGGCCGCTGCCGAAGGACCGCTACGACAATGCGGCGCAGTTCGCGCGCATTCTCTCCGTGCGCTGGCCGACCATCCGCTTCGTCGGCGTTTGGGATACGGTCGCGAGCGTCTTCGTGCCGAGGCCGGACCGGCTCTATTGGCCGAGCCTGGAAGAGCTCGCCTTCACGCTGCACAATCCGAGCATCAGGATCTTCCGCCAGGCGATCTCGATCGACGAGCGGCGCTGCATGTTCCGCCTGAAGAAGTATGACGAGCCGCAGCTCTTCTTCAGCAACCGCTTCATCCCCGATGAGAAGGCCGAAGCTCAGGACATTTTGCAGGTGTGGTTCGCCGGCGCGCATGGCGACATCGGCGGCGGCTATCCGGAAGCGCAAAGCGCGCTGTCGAAATATCCGCTGCTCTGGATGTTAGAGGAGGCCACGAAGTCCGGGCTCACGGTGAACATGCAGATGGTGAAGCAGCTCGCCTGGGGCGTGCAACGCAGGGGCAGCCCGTTCACTTACGTCAAGCCCGACGTCGCGGGCGAGATGCACGACCCGATGACCTGGGGCTGGCGCATGATGGAATACCTGCCGAAGAAGGCCACCTACAAGGAATGGCCGGAGCGCAAATCGCATTTCGGCTTCTACATCCCCGACTGCGAGCCGCGGCTGATCCCTGATGATGCCGTGATCCACGAATCCGTGATCAAGCGCATGGACGCGGTGAAGGACTATCGCCCGATCAACCTGCCGAAGCAGTACAAGACCTTCCCAATGCCGGAAGCGCCGACCGAGCAGGCCCCGCCGGAAGCGGCGTGAGGTGTAGCGCCGTCGTCTCCGGCTCGACCCGCAAACCGCGCTTGTCATTCCGGGGCGTCCGAAGGACGAGCCCGGAATCCATCGGGCCGCAGGCGTAGACGGCGAAATGGATTCCGGGCTCGCGCTTCGCGCGCCCCGGAATGACGGGCGCAAGCGTAATTCCTTCCCGCGGCATGAGCCGTAGCCACATGCGCGGACCGCGACGCAACCTCCCTGCCCGCGCGCTTGTCACGATCTCCGCCGGCTGGTTTGCTTGCCGTATCGACACGCCGCGCGTGCGGCGGGCTCGATCCGACAACAAGCAGAACAACAGCAAGGGAGAGAGACAATGAAATGGCAGGCGCTCGTCGCGATTGCGGCGCTCGTGACATCGGCGGCCGCCGCGGCGGAGAAGAAGTATGGTCCGGGGGTGACCGACACCGAGATCCGGCTCGGCCAGACCTCGCCCTATAGCGGGCCGGCCTCGGCCTACAGCGTCATCGCGAAGACCCAGCTCGCCTATTTCAAGATGATCAACGACAAGGGCGGCCTCAACGGACGCAAGATCAACCTGATCAGCCTCGACGATGCCTACAGCCCGCCGAAGACCGTGGAGCAGACCCGCAAGCTGGTCGAGCAGGAGGAAGTGGCCGCGATCCTCAACCCGCTGGGCACGCCGACGGGATTGAGCGTACGCAAATATCTCAACGACAAGAAGGTGCCGCAGCTCTTCGTGGGCGCCGGCGCGACGCTGTGGGGCGACCACGAGCACTTCCCCTATTCGATCGGCTTCCAGCCTTCCTACCAGGCCGAGACCGCGGTCTACGCAAAATACGTGCTGAAGAACAAGCCGGACGCGAAGATCGCGCTGTTTTATCAGAACGACGACGCCGGCAAGGATTACGGCAACGGCTTCAAGAAGGGGCTGGGGCCGGAGCACGCCAAGATGATCGTCGCGGAAGCGACCTATGAATCCACCGATCCGACCATCGACAGCCAGATCGTGAAGCTGAAATCATCCGGCGCGGACGTGCTGTTCATGCATGCGATCCCGAAACAGGCGGCGCAGGCGATCCGCAAGGTCGGCGAGATCGGCTGGAAGCCGGACATGTTCTTCCTGGCCGCGACCTCGACCTCGGTCTCCTCGGTGCTGAAGCCCGCCGGCTTCGACCATGCGAAAGGGATCATCTCGTCCTACTCGCTGAAGGATCCGAACGATCCACAGTGGAAGGACGACAAGGACGTCCAGGAATGGCTTGCGTTCATGAAGACCTATTTTCCTGACGGCAACATGCAGGACCAGCTCATCGTCTACGGCTATGTCGTGGCGGAAGCAACGGTGCAGGTGCTCAAGCAGTGCGGCGACGAGCTGACGCACGAGAACATCATGAAGCAGGCCGCCAATCTCGACGTGACGCTGCCGATGTTGCTGCCCGGCATCAAACTCAGGACATCACCGGCCGATTACTTCCCGATCGAAGCCATGCGCCTGCAGCGCTTCAATGGCGAAACCTGGGAGCTGTTCGGCGAAACCATCGGCAATGATTGAGTGAGCGCAGCCGCGTAGGGTGGGCAAAGCGTAAGCGTGCCCACCATCGACACTCCGCTCGTGGCGGTGGGCACGCTGCGCTTTGCCCACCCTACGACAGATGCAAGTGTTGCGCGACGCCAGCGCCGCACTGCTCGCGGCACCCGCGGATCGGGGTCACGTGTCACGCACCATTACCCCCTCCGGCGCTGCGCACGCGGCGTGGCGAATCGCCGAAGCGGGCGCGGAATAGCCGGTTAAAATGCGAAATATCCGAGAAGCCGACTTCCAGCGCGATGTCGGAAATTCGCCGCGCGTTGTCCTGGGGCTGGAACAGCAGCATAAACGCCTTTTGGAGCCGTAACTCATTCACGCGCCCCGTGAACGACGTTCCGGATGACGCCATCAGGCGCTGCAGATAACGAGGAGAGATGCCCTGCCTATCGGCTACCACCTCCAGGGTGAGCTCCGGGTCCTGAAAGTGCGCCGCGATATGGTCGAGGGCGGCGCTGTGGCGCGCAGCCATGACTGCGCTCGCGTTGCTCTCGCCCAAGGGAGCGTGCTCGCTGATTGCGAGCGCCGCGAGATCGTGGATGTGACTAACGATCGCATCACGTAGCTTAGGGGCAGCTAGAGCGTCCTCCTTCAATGCCAACTTCACATAAGTCATGAGAAGTCGGAGCGCTTCGGTTCGGCGACAAATCGGCCGCATGGTGAGGTCGTCGACCTCGGTCACGCGCGACGCAAGCGCATCGCGCGGCAAGGCCAGACCAAATTGCAATCCTTCCAGATAGGTGACAGCGACGGGCTCCGAATGCAGAATCGCCGTTGCATCGCCGCCGCGGAGCTCGAACTCCTGGCCGCGCTGCGATAGCTGACTCCTGCCGGGCAGACTGACGATGAGGCCGATCGAGTCATCACCATCAACAATGTTCGTTTGCGACCGCTTGAAGCGCATTGCTGAACCCTTCAAGGAGAGCATGCGCAACCCCTGAAGGGCGTGTAATGTCGCTTCGGCCTGAAACGGCACCTCCGATGAAGGCTCGATATCGGCGTGGACTATGGTTCGACCAAAATTCTCGCGCCACATCGGGATGCGAATCCGCTCCGGGAGCTCGCGCGTCGAGAATCGATACGATACGAAATCGGTAGCGCCGGTAGACATGGCCACTCTCCCAGCGTTGATAAAACATTCGGATAAAGCGCTCCAACAATGATGCCGGCATGTGTAGTTTGCAATTCGCGCACCAACCTTCGTTTATGCGGTGCGCAGCAGTCCAAGAAACCACAGCGTCCGCCTGCTAGTCTCACTCACCCGTGATCGATGCTGATGTGAATTGGCTCACTTGGCGGCCAGAAAATTAGACCCATAATATTATTGCGAAAGTCGACGTCAAAAATCTCCTTTAAGGAGAGATAGCCGTGACAACTCTATTTCTCGTTGCCGCCATCACGCCGATTTTTAGAAATCGCCGGCGCCTGCAAGCGCTGGTTCAGCTTTACCACGTTGTTCGCGATTGATCGAACTCAACGATCCGCGGTGCAGATCGATCTGCAGCACTTGGATGTCCGCTGATACCGATTTCGTTTCGTACTTTGGCGGCGCGAAAATCGTCATCAGATCTCGTCGGAAACCAACTCCCCCGGCACAGGTCATTTTCGGCCGCGGGCGAAATGCGTGGGATGTCGACGGTGATGATCAAGCGAGGATTCGATCATGTCCATCATATTAGACCTGCTTTACCGCGAATATTGCCGCGCCCGCCTCGCCGAAATGCGACAGCAGCTTCTGATCCCGGTTGCGAACGACGAAATCCGGGAAGCGAATTGCGACGCCGGCGATCCTGCCGGCCCTGGTGATCGGGTTAGCGGTGGGGACGACCGCCCCGCCACGAAAGAAGCCCAAGCCATCCGATAGCCGGGCCTCGTAACCGCATCGGCTGTCTCGTCGACCTGTGTCCGACCGAGAGCGCGCTCGCACGCTGGACAGGTTAACCAGATGCATGATCGAACTCACATCTCGAAGCGATTGGCCGACGAGTCGCCGCCGGAACTCGAGGGGTTTGGCCGCGACCTGCGGATCGATGCCTGCCGCGGCATCGCGCTATGGTGCATTTTTCTTGACCATGTCCCCGACAACATCGGAAGTTGGCTGACACTGCGGCACTACGGCTTCAGCGATGCCGCGGAAGTATTCATGTTCATGTCGGGCGTGACCTGCGCGCTGGCGTACGGTAGGGCGCGTCAGCGCGAGGGCTGGAGCGGCGTGCTCAGCCGTTCGCTGCGGCGAGGATGGGACATATATGCTGCATCTTTGCTGCTCACGCTCGCTTGCGTCACCATGGTTTACCTTGCAGGCCGCGACCATCTTGCCGACGCGACCAATACGCGCATCCTGTTGGAGCATCCGGGCGCGGCGCTCGCGCACGCTGCGATCCTGCAATACCGTCCCGTCAACACCGATATCTTGGCGGTTTTCGTGATTTATCACGTCCTGTTCGCGCCGCTTCTGTGGCTGCTGTTGCGCGTACCGAACGTGACGCTTGGTGCCTCGGTGTTGCTTTATGGGCTCGTGCACGTCTTCGGCTGGACCGTCCCCGCCTGGCCGAACAACGTCTGGTACTTCAATCCCCTTGCCTGGCAGCTTCTGCTTATGCTCGGCGCCTGGTGGGTTATCGAGGGAAACGGATTCCGGCCGTGGGTGACCTCGCGCGCGGCGCTGATCCTGGCCGTTCTCTATCTGGTTTTCAGCCTGATCATCGCATTGAGCTCGAGCATCAAGCCGCTGGAACCGCTGCTCCCGCAGACCCTGACGAATCTGCTTTTCCCAGTAGACAAATCGAATCTCAGTCCATTGCGACTGCTGCATTTTCTGGCTCTTGCGGTTTTGGCTGCATGGTTTGTGCCTTACAATTGGCGAGGGCTGGCGACGCCGGTGATGCGCGGCGCGATACGCTGTGGCGCGAACTCGCTTCCAATCTATTGCCTCGGCGTTCTGCTGGCGTTCGCCAGCCACGTGGCGCTGCTCGACATCTCGGATGGGCTTGCGATGCAGATTGCGCTCAGCCTTGGTGGAATCCTGGTGATGATCGTCGCCGCGATGCTGCTGAGCTCGATCAGGATCAAAACCGGGAGGCAGCCACGGTCGACGCAGCCGACCGAGCCCTCTCCCGCCGTCCCGGGCTTGCGCGCCGCAGCGAAGCCTTGGCGTAGCCGGGACTCGGGACCCCTAACCACAAGCGTTTGTAGTCTGCTCCGCCGCAACCGCTTGCTCGCGCCACAACAATCACCTGTGGTTATGGGTCCCCGCTTTCGCGGGAACGACAGCGGAGTGTGACTGCCCAGCGGGCAAATCAGAAGCGTAGGGTGGGCAAAGCGCAGCGTGCCCACCCTCCGTACTCGGCTCGTGGCGGTGGGCACGCTTCGCTTTGCCCACCCTACGATTCGTTCCTCAAGAGGGCGAAACGGCCGCAAGCCTCGGACGTCTTCCGCCGCGAGGACGACGGCGCGCGTCCCCTCGGCTCTTTGACATCAGAAGCGAAAACGTCGCGCCGGCATGGGCCGTCGTCATCATGTGTTGCGCGAGTGCGGCGGCAATCCATTCGACGCCGGCGGCGGCGTGACGGATTGCCTGCCTCGCGACAACGAACGCGGCGCGACCGCGAGTTGTCGTCATCAACGCGGTGCTCAATACACCCGGTCGACCGGCAGACCGAGCGCCATCGATCCCGCATATTGCGCCTGCGGGCCCGATTGCAGCGGATGGTAGCGCGCCGCCTGGATGTCGCGGAAGCGCCGCTCCAGCCCCGTGGCGCGATAGAAGCCGGCGCCGCCGGCGAGCTCCATCGCATATTCGACCGCCGCGATCGCATGCCGCGCGACGAGCTGACGGCCCATCATCACCTGGTTGACGGTCGCAGCCGACGGCGCGTTGAGACGCACGGCAGCCAGCATCCATTCACGCGCGAGCCGCGCCGCCGCGAGCTCGGTATCCATACGGCCGGCGAGCTGGATCGCATGCTGGTCCGGCGTCTTGCGCTTCGCGGTGGCGATCGCGATGTCACGGGCACTCTCGGCAACGCCGAGATAGACCGAGTAGACCAGCGGGAACGCGGTGGTCGCGATGATCTGGAACAGCGGATGCCATTCGCCGGCCTTGCGTCTCGCCGCGACCGCGGCCTCCGGCACGATGTGGCCGTCGATCACAACATCGTTGGAGCCGGTGCCGCGCATGCCGAGCGTGCGCCAATTGTCGAGCATGTCGGCGATCTCGTCGCCGATGGCATCGACGTGGCGATGCGCTTCGGCGAACCTCCCGCCGGCACGCTGATCGCGCGCAAACTGCTGGAGACGCGCGTGCTGACCGTCGCCTCGCCCGGCTACCTTAGGAAGCACGGCCGTCCCAAGCATCCTAACGAACTGCAGGATCATTCCTGCATCCAGTTCATTGATCCGCTGTCCGGACGTCTCTTCGAATGGGAATTTCACGCCGGCAAGAAAGTGCTGCCGGTGAAGACCTCGGGTGCGCTGGTGCTGACCGACGTCGGCACGATGATCAACGAATGCATCGCCGGCACAGGGATCGCACAACTGCTGGCCATCGGCGTGCAGCCGCTGCTGGACTCGGGCCGCCTCATCGAATTGTTTCCGGACTGGCCGGGCGAAACCTTCCCGCTCTACGCACTGCATCCCTCGCGCCACCATCCGCCGGCGAAAGTCCGCGCCTTCATCGAATTCGCACTGAAGGCCGCGCAGGGAGCGACCCGCTCGCGCGCCAAGTGACGGCCTTTCTCCCTCTCCCCGTTCTTAGGGGCCGAGACGAGCAGAGCTCGCTCTGAGAGGGTTGGGGTGAGGGGCTCTCTCCGCGAACACGGTGACAGACGGACTCGCGGAAGCTCTCCCTCACCCGAAATTCAAGCTCTGCTTGAATTTCGACCTCTCCCCGCAAGCGGGGCGAGGTGCACCCGCCTCACGCTTCCATAAGCAACCCTTTGCTGATTTTCGGTCACCAGTCATCTGACATATCCGCACTGGGATCATCAGTGTCGAGGTGAATGAGTCCATCCCGTCGGATCAAACGATCTCGGAAAGGACCTCTCTTTTGGCAACCAGGAAAACCGTTCTCATCATCGGCGCCTCCCGCGGACTTGGTCTTGCGCTGGTCGGGCAATATTGCGGCCGCGACTACCAGGTGACCGCCACGGTGCGTACCCCGTCGAAAGCGCTGGACGATCTTGCCGTGCGCTTTCCCGTAAGCCTCGAGATCGAAACCGTCGACACCACCGATCCGGCCTCCATCAAGGCGCTGAAGGGGCGCCTCGGGAGTCGCATCATCGACACCTTGCTCGTCAATGCAGGCATCTGCCTCGCGCGCGAGAACACGCCGATCGATGCTGATGTCGAGGACTTCGTCGCCATGATGGTGACCAACGCGCTGTCGCCGATGCGCGTGGTCGAGACCTTCGAGGACCAGGTGCCGCCGCGCGGCATCATCGCGGTGATGTCGTCCGAACTCGGCAGCATCGCCGCCAATCGCGGCTTCTGGGAGCTCTACAGCGCGAGCAAGGCCGCGCTCAACATGCTGATGAAGTGCTTCAGCCAGCGGCATTCCGGTGACCCGCGCGCGATGCTCTTGATCGCACCGGGATGGGTGCGGACCGAAATGGGCGGCAGCGAAGCAATACTCTCGATCGACGAAAGCATCACGCCGGTCGTAACCGCAGTAGAAGCCCGCGCCGGCAAGCCCGGCCTGAAGTTCATCAATCGACACGGCGACAGGCTGCCCTGGTAGCCGCCTCCATGCAACCACGTAGCCCGGGTGAAGCCAACGGGTCGCTCGGCCGGCGGCGCTCATATCAGGCAAAAGGAGAGAGACATGTACACCGTCATGGGAGTCACGGGAAAAGTCGGCGGGGCCACCGCTCGCGCCCTGCTCGCACAAGGCAAGCGACCGCGCGGCGTCGTGCGGCATCGCGCCAAGGGCGAGAGCTGGGCCGCGCAGGGCTGCGAGGTCGCGATCGCCGATCTCGATGATGCCGAAGCACTCGGCCGCGCCTTCGAGGGCGCGGAAGCCGCGTTTGTGATGCTGCCGCCGCTGTTCGATCCCTCGCCCGATTGGCGCGAGGCTAGAGCGATGATCGATACGCTGCGCGCGGCGCTGACACGCGGCGCGCCCAAACGCGTGGTGGCGCTGTCGACGATCGGCGCGGATGCCCAGCGGCCGAACCTGCTCAGCCAGCTCGGCCTGCTCGAACGCGCGCTGTCGACGCTCGCCCTGCCGGTGACCTTCCTTCGCGCCGCCTGGTTCATGGAGAACGCGGCAATCGATCTCGCCTCAGCCCGGGATCACGGCGTCATCACAAGCTATCTGCAACCGCTCGATCGTGCGGTGCCGATGATCGCCACCGCCGACATCGGTAACGCCATCGCCGATCTGTTGCAGCAGCAGTGGAGCGGCACCCGCATCGTCGAGCTCGAAGCCGCAGGGCGCGTCAGCCCCGCAGCTATCGCAGCGGCGTTCTTCAGGGCGCTCGGCAAGCCAGTCAGGGCTGAAGCCGTGCCGCGCGAACAATGGGAGGCGATCTTTCGGGAGCAGGGCATGCATAACCCCCTGCCGAGAATGCAGATGATCGACGGCTTCAACCAGGGTTGGATCGATTTTGCCGACAAAGGTGCCAATGCCCGCAAAGGCTCGGTGTCGATCGAGGCTGCGATCGCCGCACTCGTGGAGAGTAACACCTCGGCATAAGCTATCCGTCATTGCGAGCCACCGGGTCGGCGCGGTAGCGCCGACCCGGTGGCTCGCAATGACGATGTGGAGACAATGGGTGCGACAAATCAACCCGACGGGCAAATCAGCAAAAGTCTGTCCAGCCCTCGCGCAAAAAACATTCCGCTTTCGCCGTCGGGCAAATCAGTGATTTAACTCCGCGCGTCTCACCCAAGATGAG
>NZ_JAQMIL010000053.1:0-67299 GCF_029990105.1 Bradyrhizobium sp. Arg237L
ATGGTTCGCTCGAAGGCAACGCGTTCCGTCGAATAACGCACGGACAACTCCAGCATCGCCTCCAGCGCCCCACTGATCTGTTGGCTGCGCACGGCGCTGCCCATCAAGAAAAGGGAGGTCGGATCGAACCCGCTTGGCGCAGTCGCAATAGCGACCGGCTGCACGCCAGCAACAGAAACAGTATCCGCCGCGTCGCCTGCAAGGTTCTCGAAGCGATCAATGCGGCACAGCGAGGCATCCACCAAAGCGATCCTGACTCCTGCAGCGCTCTCGGCGAGAACGGCAAAATGAGCGGCATCGCGCGCGAACGGGATGCGCCTCGCCTGTCCGGTCAATCGTCCCTCGGCGTCCAGTCCGATCAGTTCACGCGGGCGGCAGGGCAACACCGTCATCATTCCCTCCGACGCGACGATTCCGCCCTGCGACAACAGCCACCCCGCAAGCATGGTCTCCGCCAGCGGCACCGCAAGAGCTGACCTTCCGGCTGCGCGCAGCACGGCAAAGCCGTCGATCAGGCTCGCGCCTGAACCGCCGTGCTGTTCTAATACCCACGCCAACGGCAGACCGGCCTCGGCAAGTGCGCGCCACAACGGCGCCTTCCACGCATCGCCCTGAGCGTGCGCAACTTCTTGCAGATCCGCCAGGTCGGCGAAGATCCGTTCGGCGGTGGAAACGACGATATTGTCTTCATCTGACATGGAGGCTCCTGACTTGGACGGAACGTAACTCGAGCGGGACAACGGCCTATTCGGCTTGGGCATTCCGATCGTCCGCTCGATTCTAGGCTTGCGATCTCCTCTGGCGACAGCTTGAGCATGCCGGCAAGATCGATCGAGAAATCCACCGAAAGCAGAATGGCGAATACTTTTGCACATCTGCGAAAATCGCCGAGTGCGACACAATCAATCGCTCAAGTGAAACTTGATCGCATCGCGCATCACGGCCGCAAATGCCTTCTCTTGTGAGACAAGCGCGTCGGTCAGGCCAGCAACGCAGATGGCGAGAGGCTCGCTGGACTCAGCTACTCGCGGGAGAGCCATGGCCACCACGCCGGCGCCTGGCGTCACCAGACTAAGCGACAATGCATAGCCCTGCTTTCGCACCTTGCCGAGCTCGACCAGCAACGCCTTGATATCGACCTGATTCTTGGGATGCATTTCATAGGAGTTGAGCAGCTTGACCAGACGGCGGACCTCCTTGTTGGAATACCTAGACAGCAGCGCATAGCCCAATCCGGACTTTGCCAGCGGGCGAAGGGTTCCGGAGCGCACATGCAAGCGCATGGGTACTTTGGATTGGATGACGTGGATGTATTGCGCGGCCAGACCGTTGCGCAGGCCGACCATGACGGTCTCCCCGGTCTTTGCCGACAAATCCTCCATCAGGTTGATCAAGCGCCCACGGCGGAACAGAACCGGGCTGAGCCAGTGGCCCAGCATCGAGATCCGCGCCGTCGGGATATAGGTTCGGCGGCTGGCGTCATAATGCAGATAGCCCAGCGCGGTCATCGTCCGCATCAGAGCGGACGTGCTCGACTGCGGAAAATGCAACGCGGCAGCTACGTCAATAACCGATGCGGCGGACTGATGCTCCTCGAAAAACTCAAGGACCTCGAACACGCGCTTCGCTGACTTGACCGTGCTGTCGATCTTCTGATCTGGCGGCACCAGACTCTGCGTAACCTTGGGAAGGTCGCGACGCAATTCAGGTGTCAAACCACGCGCGGGCGCCGGTGTGACAGGCTCATTCCTTTTCACGATCGCCATCTCCGTTGCTCGCCCTGCTGTCAAATCCGACTCTTGAGCCACCAGCTACCATGCTCGTCGGGCCGGCCGGCCCACTCGGGATCGCAACCCAGTTGAAAGCGCCGCCCGCGTCGGCCAGCCACAGCAATTTTCGGCCAAGCGCAATCATCGCCTTTTCGTCTCGCAGTGTGCTTCGGCGTATTCGGGTTCACGAACGAGGCATACGGCAATCGATGAACTTTCCTCCTCGCGCAGGATGCGTTCGGCGCTGGCCACCTTGAAGCCCGACGCTCGCCAGACCATAGAGCGGCCCTGCAGCAGCTTCATGTCGCCGGACGAGCAATCGATCCTATCGATGCCGATTTTCTCAAGCTCGATTGCGAATGTTAAGGAGTCCTGGATCCGCCAGCCAATATCGACAGACGATATCCGCACCGGCGCTGGGAGATGATACGGCCAAGACATTTCACACGATACCCTTTCGCAAATCAGGGCGTCAAATTAGAAAAGTGTTCTCAAGAAACTCATATGCAGTTTGAGGCGACATTTTGGGTGAATACCCATTGACGCCGTCAGAAATTCGCAGCATCGGTGCGTTCGCTGACGTGAGACGCTGAGCGTTAGCGGTGGTTATTCAAAGCAAACGGAGAGAGCCAGATGAACGACGAGACGTTGGCGGCCGGGCTCGAGAATCGATACGCCAAGTACGCGCGGCTTCAGTTCGACTGGCCGCAGCCGCGCGTCCTACGGGTTACCATGTCGAACGGCAAGATGAACTCCGCCGATGAGAAAATGCACGGCGAGCTCGGCATGGTCTGGCGGGATATCGACAGCGATCCCGGCGTCTCGGCCGTTATCCTGACCGGTGCGGGCAAAGCCTTCTCAGCGGGCGGCGATTTCGCGATGATGGAGCGTATCATCGACGATCATGACACGCGGATCCGTAACTGGAAGGAAGCCCGAGACATCGTCTACAATGTCATCAACTGCTCCAAGCCCATCGTGAGTGCAATCAGGGGGCCGGCGGTCGGTGCCGGCCTCGCTTGCGGGTTGCTGGCAGACGTCTCCATCGCCACCAAGACGGCGCGCATCATTGACGGGCACACGAAGCTAGGCTTGGCAGCGGGTGATCATGCGGCGATGGTGTGGCCGCTGTTGTGCGGAATGGCGAAGGCAAAATACTATCTGTTGCTGTGCGATGAGCTTTTGGGCGAAGAGGCGGAGCGGATCGGTGTCGTATCTATGTGCTGCGAGGACGACGAACTAGACGCAAAAGCGATCGAAGTCGCCGGCCGTCTTGCTGCAGGACCGCCGAGCGCCATTCGCTGGACGAAATACGCGCTCAACAATTGGCTCCGGCAGGCCGGGCCGACATTCGATGCTTCGTTGGCGCTTGAATTCATGGGATTTACAGGACCGGAAGTGAAGGAAGGCCTTGCGGCTCTCGTGGAAAAGAGACCGCCGGCATTTCAACTGGACTGTCCGCTCTAAGAAGACAAGGACTATCGCATTCTGTCGCTCCCCCTGGGCCGCTCGGCATGGACTCGAGTCCCATATCGAGAAGGCCGACTTCATGGAGAACCCGCCGAAGAAGTTCTTCCGGCCTTGTCCAGCCAACGAAGTGCGGCTGCGCCATGCCCATTTCATCAAATGCACCGGCGTCATCAAGAACGACGTCGGCGAGGCGGTCGAGCTGCGCTGTACCTACGATCCCGCGACCCGCGGCAGCAACGCGCCGGACGGATGCAAGGCCACCATGCATTGGCTGCCGGCGGCCCAGTCGCGCCTAGCCGAAATCCGCGTTTACAATTAGCTATTCGCTAAGCCGAGCCCCGACGCCGGCAATTTTGCCGCCGACAACAATCCGCCGTCGCTTGAAGTGCTGTCCTACGCGCGGATCGAGGCCAGCAACCGTACCGTCGGCCTATGGGACACCTTTGCCAAGGAAGACGCCAAGGGCTGAAGCCCGTTCACAACGATTGGATATTTCGATGCCACATGCTGCCGACGACATCGCAACCGACATCATCGCGAAATGGGCCGCGGCGTTCAGCAGACTGGACGCCGACGCGCTTTCCTCGCTTTATTCGAAGCACGCGCTGTTCTTCGGCTCGAACCCGAAACTGTATCGCGGGAGAGACGGTGTTGCGGCCTACTTCAAGGAATTGCCGCGGTGGCGGACATCTGCCGTTCAGTTCAGCGACGTCGTCTTCGAACAGGTCGGCCCTGATCTGGTCAATGTCGCCGGCGCCGCGTCGTTTGACGTTGATCAAGGTGCGATAAAACTGTCGCTCAAGATTACCTGGGTGATCGCCCGCGAGGACGGCGACTGGAAAATCGTCAGCCATCACGTCTCGTCGAAGGCGCCGTTGATTTAACAAGTGCAAGGCGATCATGGAGGGAGCGCTTAACAGAAATGCTGCGCTCGCACGCGAACTGATCGCGCGACATCCCAGTTGCCCTTGCGCCCGTGAAAGAAAGTGGACTGGAGGTTCTGCTTCAGGCTTTCGAGGCCGACGTGGTGGCGATTATCATTGACATCCGGCCCGGCTTGGGCCGAAGCGGGATATCGCCTTCGATCCGTCGCAGCAGGAAACCGTCTCCACAGGCGGAATCGACTCCGTGCTGAATCTGACGGACGCGCACTGGAGTTCGCAATAGTCCGGCGACGACTGCCCATTGATCCTGACTTTTCCGAACGGCGTGTCGCGGGACTGGTTTAAAGCATCTAAGGCGAAAGCGATCTCCCCGAATGCTGGATGAGCATCACTCCGGCTTCGGTGGGCGAAACGCTGCGCGTCGTTCGTTGAGTAGCCTGATGCTGCTCCTCGCCTCGAGATTGCTCACAGTCGCCTCCCAACTGTCCCGACGTATGTTCACCGCGTTCACGCTCTAGTCGCCGTGCGGCGGTGACCTCGACGTCGTGGTCGAGCACAACTGCCTGATCCGCTTCCAATCAGCTTGCCAGGTAGCTCGACATCGACGCTGCAAGCGAGATGGCCCGGACGAGAGGCGGAGGCGTGCGGCAAGGCAGCTAAGAAACATCGCAGCCTGTCCGGCAGGGTCGCCGCCACCGATGTCGATGGCCGTCGTGTCCCGGCAGAAGCTGGCTGGGTGCTCGATCACGGCATAGTAAATGTCGTTGCCCTCAATGGACGGCTGAATCCGGATTTGCGTGGCATCGGCAGATGCCAGTTGATCTCGGCCGAGATGCCACGCAGCCTGCTGAGTTCGGCAGGGGTCAATTGTCCCCGTAGTAGCTCCCGAAGTATTTAACGGGTGACCAATTCGGAAGAATCGCAGGGAGTTTTGGCGATAGAGCGCTATAGTCCTGTGCACCAAACACAACCTTGCCGTCCATGATAGTCAGAACAGAAGAGACGGATTTGATCTGATCCTCCGGTACGGAAAAGTAATCCCTGTCGAGAATAACGAAATCCGCGAGATTGCCCGGGGCGATTAAGCCCATTTCGGATTCTGTATTCATGAACCACGTTGGGCCACTGGTAAACAGTTTCAGCGCTTCAGCGCGGGAGAGACGGTTGTCCTTGGCAAGAACTTCGGATCCGGACACGGACTTTCCAGATACCATCCAGCTTATACCGACCCATGGGTTGAACGTGGCAGCTCGAAAGGCGTCGGTAGTCATGGCCAGTGGGACGCCGCTATCAACGAGCATGCGCAAACGCGGGGTCCTCAAAGCCTCCTCGCGACTATGGGTCTTTATGAAACCATCAGCGTGCAGCGCCATTTTGTGGTCCAGGGCGATGCCGCCACCCAGCTTTTTCACCCGATCGATGTTCTCCGGACTAATGGTCTCAGCGTGTTCGAGACTCCATCGCAAACCATCAAGCGGGATTGTTTCGTTCACCTTCTCCAGAGCGTCGAGAAAGGGGGAAATGTTCTCGTTGTAGGTGGTGTGCATGCGGAACGGGATGCGCCGCTCTACCAGCTTTCTTACGTCCTGCTCGACGAAGCGCCGCATCTTCTCCGGCTCGATGATGACCGCCGGACGATCGAAGTTCTCATGATCGTGCACTTCCCCGTTCAGAACCTCCCCGGCCCCTCGATACTCATGGCCATGTTCCAGTGTGGGATGCAAGTTTTGTCCTGGGCTTATCGGTGCTGTTTTCGTGATCGCCTCGAGTTCCAGATCCACCATGTTTACCGGCCCGCCGTCGCCGAGTTGCAAATCCACAAAGGGCATTCGCACATTGAGACGGTTCTCTCGTGCAAGCAGGGCTACCCTCGCTTGAGCTTTGGGGTATGGCCACCTGCCGCCGTTATCGATGATCGAGGTCACGCCGAACCGGTTCAGACCGCGGATGCTGTAGACCATCGAACTCACTTGCTCGTCGAACGTGGGCTGCGGCACCATGCTTTCCAAGGCGAGAAACAACCAAGTGTAGCCATGGACCACACCGGTGGGGTTGCCGCGGCTGTCCTTTTCGATTTCGATATCCGGCAACTTTGGGAATCGATCGGTGCCCACACCAAGCACCTCCATCGCCCGCTTGTTCAAATAGGCGCGGTTGTAGGCATATTGCACGATCAGAGGACGATCAGGCACGGCCTTTTGCAATTCGTCCATCGTGGGAAAGCGGTTCTCCTCGAATTGGAAGGGGGACCAGCCTCCAATCACTTTAACCCATTGGCCCTCCGGCGTGCGTTCGGCCTGCTCGCTCAGCATCGTCAACGCCCCACGCAGCGTCGGCACGCCATCCCATCGTACATTGTAGTTATAGGCCAAGTCGTTGAGCACGTGGATATGGGCATCTATGATGCCCGGGATGAGTCTTCTGCTGCGCGCATCGATTACCTTGGTCTCGGAATTCTTCAGGCCGAGAATATCTCCGTCGGACCCAACGGAATAGATGCGGCCTTTCTTGACGGCCAAAGCCGAAGCTTCGGGCTGCCCACGGTTGCCGGTGAAGATCTTCGCGTTAAAAACGATCAGGTCAGCGCCAGGATCATCTTGCGTCGATTGTGCCTGAACCGCGGATAACGGAAAAATCGTCACCAACGCGATTAATATTCTTCTGATCATTTTATCCCCATTCGGCTGTTTTTAAGGTCGATCGGCCTCGCTGGACGGTAGCCGTCATTGCAAGTTCCTCATCGCAGGAGGCAGGATGGCGAGCATCGACATCTACCGTTTGCCGACTCTCAAGTCACCGCGATCAGCCAACTCGTCTACGTGCTCGGTGCGCGCTCAGTCCCGCTTCCATGCGCTGAAAAGCGCCGTCCAAGTCCTCGCATGCCGTTGTCAAAAGTTGGCTTGTTGGAAGACACACGCCCTTATGACGATGCCTAAATCGCCAGTACCATTGCCGTTCATTCGACGGTAGGTAGTCGCAGCGATACACTGTGTCGCGGAATCGGGAACAAACCGGTGACTTGCACTGGACGATAGCACATAGTCAGATACGCCGACCGAGCGCCGGCTTCTGGAACGTCAGGCGATCGTGTGACAGCAAAATTGTGGGGTGGTCAGCAGCCCAAACCGAGCGCCACTTTTTGATCGTCGGCCTGCGGCCCCTCAGATGCGATCCCGACAAGAGATTCCAGCCAGCCCGGTCCATCGACCGTCTTGGTTCATCGTTCGTCGGTCTCTATGTGCCGCATGAGGAAATCTAGCAGTATTCCGGCGCAGGCGTTTCACTTTCTCCGAAACATTCGATCAGCAGATCAGTAAGCACGCGGACCTTGCGCGTCGGCTGCTGCCCCGGCGGGCGGACGACATATAGGCCTGCCGGCGGCAGTGGATAACGCGTCATGATCGAAACGAGGGCGCCGGAGGCCACGTGCTGATCCGTGAGACCATCAGGAAGCCAGGCGATGCCGACTCCGGCCAATGCCGCCGCTATAAGCGCGATGCCGTTGTCTGCCTTGAAGCGCCCCTGAGGACGGACCGAGACTATCTTTCCGCCGTCCAAGAACTGCCAAGCTTCCGTCCCTTGCATGAGAGCTTCATGGCCTGCGAGGTCTTCTGGTTTCTCGGGTAAACCATGCCTCTCGATGTAGTCCGGGCTTGCCACCAGCTTTCCATGAATGGGCCCGACGTTGCGCGCGACCAGGCTTGAATTCTGAAGGTAGCCTAATCGAACGGCGCAGTCGAACCCCTCCGCCACGAGATCGACGAAGCGATCACTATAGGAAGCGTGAATGTGGAGCTGCGGGTGCCGCCGCGTCATATCAGCAAGTGCCGGGGCCAGATGAGTTGGGCCGAAACTAAGCGGCATCGCCACTCTTAGGCGGCCGCGCAACTCGCCATCGTTCAGGATCAAGTCGCGTGCGGCGTCGATCTCGGCGCAGGCTTTTTCCGCGTGATCTCTAAATGTGATCCCGGCCTCCGTCAAAGCTGCTCCGCGCGTGCTTCGCGCGAGGAGTTGGACGCCGAGGTCCGCCTCGAGCCTATCGACTGACGGCGGACCTCGAGATTCCGAGGCGGCGCGCGGCGGGCGAAACGCCGCCGGCGTCAGCGATCTGCACGAAAATGCGTAACTCTTCGATTTCCATTTCGGTGTCTCAGTATTGGCGACGCAGCGTCTCAGATCGGTGGCCTACCGCAACGCAGTTGAGGATGACAAGGTTTGCCGTGCCGGTGCCAGCGCATTCAACCACCAACGATCGGCAGCAGAGGACGAATTCATGAAGTTTCGTAACGGCCTAGACTCGCTTCTTCGTCCAGAAGCTCGGAGCTCGTCCTAATCGATCACCAGCCCCGTCAGCTGACGAACGTAAACAGCCGCGATCCGCATGCCGTCGTCAATGCCACGACGGCTCTGGCTAGGACCGCAAGGCCTTCAACGTTCCGACCATTCTGACGAGCGAGCTCGCGGCGCGTGGTGGTGTCATCTTTCCGCAAGTCACCGACGTGTTTCCCGGCCAGGAAGTGATCGACCGTACCTTCATCAACACTTGGGAAGATGGAAGGTAAGGCGTCCTTCTCGCGGTCTCGCCTTTCGCCCTAGCGGGAGGGTAGCGGCCCGAACTAAGCGGCGACGTTTCGAACGTCGTCGCTCCGCTGCCGGAAACGAGAGCAGACCTATCTTACCTACGGACCGCCATCGCCGATGAAATGCATAATGGTCAATCTTTGCCTCGCTTGTGCGACGGCGATCGTTGCTACGACCTCTCTCGCGCAGGCGCAGGTCAGGAATGACGTCGAGCGGGCGCCCACGCTGACGAACGAACGGTACTCGGAAGATTGGTCCTATCTCGCCGATCCATCCAAGCGTACCGGCTATTGGACGGAGCCGTTCAAATATATTCGATTGGACGAGAATGGAGCGGCCTATCTCTCGACAGGCATGGAAGTGCGGTCACGCTACGAGGGGTATACCAACGTCGGTTGGGGATCGGCGCCGAACGACGGCTATGTCTGGAATAGGTTTATGCCTTATGCCGATCTCCATGCGGGACAAATGAGGTTCTTCGCGCAACCGATCGTCTCCGGAATCACCGGGACCGATCGCGCCCTGACGCCCCCAGACACTACGGGCGCCGACATGCTGCAGGCATTCGGCGAGATCGAGATGAAGCTCGGGGACGGCACCACGCTGAGTACCTCCGCAGGTCGCAAAATGATTTCGCTCGGGGCGGGCCGTTTCATAGACACGCGCTACGGTCCCAACATCCCGCGGGCCTTCGACGGTGTCGACGCGATCGTGACGGCGCCGGATCGGCAGGTCACCCTGATATATGCTCGCCCCGTCGATAATTATCCCGGAGATTTCGATGATCGTACGTCGAGCCAGAAGGCGTTCTGGGGTGCGTATGCCACGCAGTGGCTGAAGGAGAACAGGTCGATCGGCTTCGACATCTACTATCTCGGTTTGTTGGAACGCGAAGCTGTCTTCGACCAGGGCCGCGGCAGAGAACTGGTGCATACTTTCGGCACGCGGGTGTTCGGAGACACCGGCGCCTGGTTCTGGAATTTCGAAGGCGCCGTGCAGGGAGGAACTTTCGGAAATGGTCGCGTGGCGGCATGGGGAGTTGGCGGTGAATTCGGTTACCGTTTCCTTGAGACGCCCCTTCAACCCGAAGTCCGGCTCACGACCGACGTCATCTCGGGAGACAAAAACCCGGACGACCACGAACTCGGGACGTTCAACCCGCTTTTTCCGCGAGGAAAATACTTCGGCGCGCTTTCTCCAATCGGGCCGCGCAACCTCATCCAAATACGACCAACGATTACGGTCTATCCGAAAAAGGAGATCGCAGTCTCGCTTACCGGCGGAGCCTATTGGCGGCAAAGCACGGCCGACGGGATCTACGGGATTGCGGGAAACCTCGTGCGAAGCGGCAAAGGCAGCGACGCGCGCTTCATCGGAAATCTCCTAGAATTCTCGGTTGGTTGGCAAGCTACGGCTGAACTCAACCTGTCGGCATCGTTGAGTGCCTTTGAGCCTGGACGCTTCATAGCCGACACCGGGCCTGCGCGCACCATAACCATGGTGGCTGTCATGTCGAACTTCCGGTTCTAGCGAAGATCTCAAACCGTTCTGCTCGGCGCTCGCCGACCGGTGCGATCCACCAATCGACGGGGAGCATTTATGGAAATCGGTATCGATAGTTTTGTTGCCATTCTCCCCGATCCGGCAATCGGCAAGCCGCCCTCGGCAACGGATCGGATGGCCGATCTCCTCGATGAGGTCGAGGTCGCTGACCGGGCCGGGCTTGATGTCTTCGGAATTGGTGAGCACCACCGCGCGGAATTCTTGGATTCCGCACCGGCTATCATCCTGGCGGCGGCGGCTGCCCGCACCAGCCGGATCCGGTTGAGGAGCGCGGTAACCGTACTGAGCGCCGCCGACCCGGTTCGGCTCTTCCAGGAATTTGCGACGCTCGACCTGATCTCCAAAGGGCCGCGCCGAACTCGTCGTGGGCTGCGGTTCCTTCGGCGAGGCCTATCCACTGTTCGGTCTCGATACGCGGGACTACGACGAACTCTTCGCGGAGAAGCTCGATCTGTTTCTGAAGCTTGGAGACAGGACTCATCTCGTTTGGAAGGGTCGCTTTCGTACTGCGTTGGAGGGCCAAGGCGTCTATCCGCGCCCGCATCAGTCTCGACTTCCCCTTTGGATCGGCGTCGGCGGCACGCCGGATTCCTTCGCTCGCGCCGGCACGCTCGGCCTACCTCTGATGGTCGCGATCATCGGCGGAACCTTTGAGCGCTTTCGGCCGCTCGTCGATCTCTACCGCGAGACCGGTTTGCGCGCCGGACACGGACCCGACACACTTAAGGTCGGTGTTCATGCGATGGGATTCATAGGCGAGACCGATGCGGCAGCGAAGGACGCCTTCTTCCCCGGTTGGGCGCATCTGATGTCCAGAATCGGCCGCGAACGCGGCTTTTCGCCGCCGACGCGTCATCAGTTCGAAGTCATGGCCAGCCCGGAAGGGGCATTCCTTGTCGGCGATCCCGCGACGATCGCTGCTAAGATGCGGCGCGCCAGCGATGCCCTTGGCGGACTCTCGAGGATCACATTCCAAATGAGTACGGCCTCGCTCGAAACGGCTGCAATGAAGCGCTCGATCGAACTTCTCGGCACCGCCGTCGCGCCGATAGTTCGATCGCACCGCGCAAATCCGTGAAACATGTGCCGGCTGAAGGAAATCGCTGATGCCGCCTCGCGGTCCGGCCTGGTGGCGTTCCGCTTCTTGCGACACAGCGTGGCACGCCGAGGGACTACCGCATCGATAACGGGGCTGACAGTGTCAGTCGAAGCGATACAGCGGTCGATTCTTTCCTCAGCAAACTTTTCGCTCGGACTGTTCCGTCACGCCGGATGAATGGCTTGAGAGGCCTACCGGTTCGGACGATCATTATTCAACAGCGAAAGGATCGCGCTGAACATGGCGACGCTGAAGACTCGATGCGTCGGCCCGCAAGGCCATCGATCTGGTGTCGAACGGCACGCTGAAGACAAATCGGACTTGTCCCAACATCGGCCTGTCTACGGTGACCTATCTGTTCACTGGCGAAATTGTGCACCGCGACAGCCTCGGGTACGAGCAGGCGATTCGACCTCAGGAGGTTAATTGGATGGTCGCGGCGCGAGGCATCACGCACAGTGAGCGGATGGAGCGCGCGCGTGAGCAGGGCGACCGTTTGCACGGCATACAAGCCTGGGTCGCGCTGCCGAAGGAGCAGGAGGAAGTGGCTCCGTCGTTCCACCATTATTCCGGAGGGCAGTTGCCAAAATGGAGCGAGGCAGGGGTTGTCGGTCAATTGATCGTCGGCAACGCCGTTGCGTTTGGTCGATTTCGGTTCGGCCTTGATCTGCGACGGTAACGTGATGGGACTTTGATGGTTGCGGCTTAATCCATGACGCACTGACGAACCGCCAGCATCACAACGATATGGGGGAACGGAATCGATGACGCACCGACGGCAGTCGGCTCGCTACAACACGGCAGCGCGGATCATGATCTTCGCCATCGCGCTTGGTGGCTGCGCGCGCCGGCCAGGGCCGTCGGTGCTCGAGCCGGTTCCGAGCGTTGGCGCTGCGAAAGTTGTGAATGTCTACGTCGCGAGCACGCGTGCTGCGCAACCTGGAGCGCCGGTACCTCTCGCCGAAGGTGGCGCGGCAGCGCCGGCATACTTCCGCTATCTGATCTCCATCCCGCCCATTCACAGGCTTACCGAGATCGAATGGCCGATTGACGCTCCTGACCCAGCCAGGCATTTCTCAGTCGTTTCGGCCGAGCGTCTCGATGAAGAGAGGTTCCTAGCCGAAATCGGGGAGGCTGCTGCACGCGGCGATTCACTTGGCCGAGACGTCGGTATCTTCGTTCACGGCTACAACAACAGTTTCCAAGAATCGTTGTTCCGGACAGCTCAGCTCGTTGCCGACGCCGATTCCGGTCGCTCGGCCGTTCTATTCTCCTGGCCGTCGAAGGCAGAACTCACCGGCTACATCGCCGACAAGGATGCGGTGACCCTCTCGCGTGACGCGCTCGCCCACCTTGTCACGCGGGTCGCGGCCGACCGTAGAGTGAGGGGTGTCAAGCTCGTCGCGCATAGCATGGGGTCTTGGCTGACGATGGAAGTCGTTCGACAAATTCGCATCGCGTCGGACGGTCGAACTCTCGAAAAGCTCAACGATGTAACGCTCGCGGCGCCTGACATTGACACCGCGGTGTTCCTTCAGCAACTGCGCATCATTGGTCGCCTGCGCTCGCCCATCACCGTGCTTGTTTCCAAAGAAGACCAAGCTCTGTCGTTTTCCAGGTTTCTCGCGGGAGGCCAACTCCGCGCTGGGGCGGCGGACATTGACGATCCCCGCGTCATCTCTGGGGCCAGAACCGCGAATGTCCGTGTTGTCGACATATCCGGCCTCGCCACGTCGGCGGGATCCGGCCATGACGGCTTCACGGCGTACTCGGCGATCTACGGCCGGCTCCAAACAAGCCGTGACGGGCTAATCGCCTCGGAGGTAGGTGCAGGGGTGTACGCTCTCGATGTGGCCGACAGGCTAAGGCCTTTGGACGCCCGCCTCGAACAAAGAGCTGCGGTCCCGTAGCGCCTCGAGCATGCACAGTTGTCAGTGTGTGTCAGCGAAGCAGAAGCAGCGGTCGCGGATTTGCATAGTCTTCTGACGTCGTCCCACAGCTTATCAACACACCCCGTGTCGGTCCTGGTTTGATCTTCGGGCAGATTTCACGGACCGAATATAAGGGAGATTTCCATGCGTGCGGTCGCGGTGAGCGATGTTCTCGGGAAAAAGACGTTTAACGATTGAGACGTTCGAGGCTCCCAAGCCGGAGAAGCATGAAGTGACCGTGGGGGTGAGGGCCATCGACGCGCGATCCTGAAGTACGGAAGGCGGTTCGCAATACGACGCTCAGCGCGATCATCGGCACCGCCGTCGAATGGTACGACCACTATCTGTATGCCACGGCGGCCGGCATCATTTTCAACAAGCTCTTCTTTCCGTCCTTCGACAGCCTGACGGGAACACTGCTCGCGTACACGACATTCGCGATCGGCTTTTTCGTGCGTCCGTTGGGCAGCGTCATTTTTGGCCTCCTCGGCGACCGGCTCGGCCGCAAGGCCGTGCTGATCACGACCCTGTTGCTAATGGGCTGCTCGACGACGGCCATGGGGCTTCTGCCTACCTATGCCAGCATCGGTGTGCTCGCTCCGATCCTGCTCTGTGTTCTGCGCGCCCTGCAAGGCCTTGGCTCCGGCGCCGAATACGCGGGCTCGGTTCTGATGGTCATCGAGTACGCACCAGCGAACCGGCGTGGCCTCTATGGCGCGGCCCCCTACATGGGCGTTGCGCTTGGCCTGCTTCTGTCGTTGGCGACGTTCCACTATTCCTCGGATTTGACGAAGGAGCAGTTCGAGGAGTGGGGCTGGCGCATCCCGTTCCTGCTCAGCGCCGTGGTGGTGATGGTCGGCCTGATCTTCCGCGCAACGCTGAAAGAGACGCCGGTCTTCGAGGAGTTGAAAGAGAAGAACGCACGCTCCAAAGCGCCGATCAAAGAGGTGTTTCGCACGTCGCTGTGGCCGCTGCTGTGCGCCCGGGGGACCCGCATGGGCGACAACTCGCTCGCCTATGTCTACGAATCGTTCGTCATCGTCTACGTCACCCAGCAGTTGAAACTGCCGCGCGACATGATCGTGACGGCGCTGATGTTCTCGACCGCGGCGCAGTTCGTGACCGTTCCGGGCTTCGGCTGGCTGACGGACAAGATCGGTCGCAAGCCGGTCTACATTGCCGGCGCGGTGCTCTCGGGCCTGTCCGCGTTCCCGTTCTTCTGGCTTCTGCAGACCAAGAACACCATCATGATCTACGCTGGTCTGTTCTTTGTCTCGTCGATCGCCAAGACGATGATGACGTCGGCACAGAGCCCGTGGTTCGCCGAGATGTTCCCGGCACATGTGCGCTACACGGGGTTTGCGCTTGCCCGCGAGGTGACCGCGCCGATCGCCGGCGGGCCTGCGCCCATCATCGCCGTGGCCCTGCTTTCGGCGGGCGTCGGCTCGACGCATCTCGTGGGCTGGTACGTCGTCGGGCTCGCCCTCATCACCGCCGTCGCTGTCTTGCTTGGACCTGAGACGCGCGGCGTATCGATGGGTGGCGAGAGCCGGGAGCCTTCACGTCCCGCAGAACCATTGACTGAGCCGCGCCAGCACGCAGTGGCGAGATACGGAATCGAGGAGAGTAGAGATGAGAATCACCAAGGTTGAACCACTTCACGTCGGCCAGTTCATGTTCGCGCGTGTCGAAACGGATGAGGGCATTGTCGGCTTCGGCGAGGGTGGCGCGTGGGGCCAGCTCGAGGCCACATTTGCCGGCGTCAAGCGCTTTGCAGACGACCTCGAAGGCAAGGATCCGTTCGCGATCGAGCACCACTGGAACGTGATGCACCGCTTCGGCTACTTCCAGGGCATCGCGCTCAATTCCGCGATCTCCGCCATCGACATCGCGCTCTGGGACATCAAGGGCAAGGCGCTCAATGTGCCGATCTACGAGCTGCTCGGCGGCGCTGCACGCAGGAAGGCGCGCATCTACGGCCACATCTACGAGAAAACGATCGAGAAGATGGTCGACGAGTGCCATCGTAAAATGGAGGCGGGCTTCACCGCATTCGGCCATCTCAATCCATTCCTCGATGAGGGCAATGACCAAGTCTACTTCAAGACGCACATCAGGAAGATGCGCGATGCCATCGACAATACCCGCCGGATGCGCGAGGCGGTCGGCGATCGCGTCGACCTGCTGATCGAGATCCATCGCCGCCTGACTCCGGCCGAGGCGATCGTGTTCGGCCGCGGCATCGAAGAGTATCATCTGATGTTCATTGAGGACCCGATCCGCCCGGAGAGCCCCGACGCCATGGCGCGCGTCGCCGACAAGATCGGCATTCCGATTGCGACAGGTGAGCGCTTCACCACAATCTACGAATTTCAGGCGATCCTGTCGCGCAACAGCGCTGAATACGCTCGGGTCGACCCGTGCGTATGCGGTGGTATCACAGGCGCGCGCAAGGTAGCGGCGATGGCCGAGGCCCACAACGTGCAGGTGGTCCCGCATAACCCGCTATCGCCGATCGGGCTCGCGGCCTGCCTGCAGCTCGATGCCGCAATCCCGAATTTCGCGATCCAGGAATATGCGACGGGGTTCGAGGCCGGGACCTTTGAATCTCTGCCGATCCATCTCGGAAGCAACATCGTCGACAAGGTGCCGCTGCCGAAGGACGGCTTCGTCGATATTCCGGACGGCCCCGGCCTCGGCATGAATCTCCTTCCGGACGCGCAGAAGATCCGGCCGCCGCTGTCGAAGCCGATTTCGATGCGCCCGCACTTCGACGGCTTCGTCGTCGATCAATGACGCTGCAAAGCCGCGAGGCGTCCGCGGGGCAACCCACGCGACGCCCTCGCGGGCGGTGCTTTGGGTTGGTCCAATCCTGCAAGCGTGGTGAGGCAAGGCGGAGACTAGACTAACCTGCGGGAAGGTTCGCGAAGTCTGCGGGGCGAAAGGCGAAAGCATGCGTCGGCAGAATAAAACGCCCGCGAAGCTCGGCGTTCGCTGCCATCGAGGGACGATATCGTAGGTCGGCGTACGAAATCGTACGATGGTAGCGGGGGGGGGGGGGGCGAATCGACCCCCCGGCCTGATTCTGCAGTAAGCGCTCCCTGCGGCGACCGGCAGAACAGATTGTCCGTTTTGCTCGCCCTAATATCCTATTCTACGACGAGCACGTAATCGACCTGTACCATCGGATATGCGCGCTGTATCGAATGGGGTGAAGATACAGAAATAAAGGAAAAGCCGCACAGCAATCCGGCCATGCGACTTCCGACCGCAAAAAGCGTCGCACGAGACCCATTTTGTTCTCGACCGACATCTGCCGAAGCTATTGGAAACCAAAGACTTTCTTTGGTGGGCGCACCAGGGCTCGAACCTGGGACCCGCTGATTAAGAGTTCAAGATCACCCGTTCGCTACAGTTTCTAAACGCTCGCCGCGCTACGAGGAGTCTTCGAGACCCCTTTTTTTGCAGGCGTTTGTCGCTTAATTTCGCGCTCCGTCGAACTCAAACCTTCCAACTGCTCAATCCGCCAACACCGTTTGAAAACCGTTTTGACGGCCGTGGACTCTCGTCATGACCGATATTCGAATTTCTCTCACCGACAAGACAATCGCTCAATTGCCCGCTCCGAAGGAAGGCTGGTACCTAGCGCGTGATACAGAATTGAAAGGCTTCTTTGTAGTCATTGGAAAACGAAGGAGGACCTTCACCGTCCAAGGTGACCTCAGGCGAGCCGGCAAGCGGGCTGCATCCATCAGGGTTTCCATCGGCGACGCTAGTGAGATGTCGGCCCGAGCTGCGCGCGCCACTGCCAAGGGATACTTGGCCCAGATTAGCCGGGGACAGCATCCCAAGGACAAGAAACAAGCCGAACGGATCACTCCCGCTCCGCCTACGGAAAGTGGCGGGACGGTCGCAAGCATTACACTTAGGCAGGCTTGGGAGCGGTACCTCGAGGCACATCTGGTCCGGAAGAACCGCAGCGAAAAGACCATCGAGGGCTATCGCGATCACGTCGAACGGATTTTTGCGGAATCGCTCGATGCCCCCCTCCATGAGCTCGCAACCGATCCCGCTCGGGTGGCCAAGAAGCACGATAAAGCTACAAAAGAGAATGGGCCGTACATGGCCAATGGTAGCATGCGCACCCTGCGGGCCATCTACAATCATGCTCGGAAGACGAACAGGTCATTGCCGTCAGATAATCCAGCCAATGCTGTCGACTGGAATGTGGAGGAGCGCCGCAGCACCGGAATGGGATCGACCGACCTGAAGGGCTGGTTTGCGGAGCTCGCCGCCCTCGACAACCTCGTACGCAGAGAGTTCCACCTGTTCACCCTCCTTTGCGGTTCTCGGCCTACCGCTCTCCAGGAAGCCAAGCCGGAACACATCGATCTTCGGCGCCGCACACTGCACATCCCCAAACCGAAGGGCGGCAAGAAGAAAGCCTTCGATATTCCGTTGTCGCGTCAGATGATCCTTTGCCTTGTCCGCGCAATCCGCTTCGGCAGACAGATGTATCCTCTGCAGGCAAAAGAGTGGGTATTTCCGGCCGATAGCGCGTCGGGGCATTTGGCGGAGACAAAGGAGGACCGGGAAATTCTATCGAAGTGGGGCAACGACCTGCGTCAGACCTTCCGCACGATTGCAACGGCAGCCGGCGTCTCGGACATCGACGCCAAGCTCCTGATGAACCATGCCATTCCCGGAGTAAACGCAGGCTACATTACGCGGCACAAGCTTCTCGAAGATCATCTGCGTAGCCAGCAGGCGATCAGCAGCGCCGTATTTGATGCGTTGGGCGCGCCGATAAGCCAAGAGGGTGCGCTGCAGGATTGGCTTGGAAGAGGTGGTATCCGACGAGCAAGCCAACGCGCCGCCTCCGATAGGAAACAAAGCGTAGTCCGCCCGGTTGCTCAAATTGGACAAGGATCATTCTGGAACTCGACGGGATGAACGTTTGGCGCTTCTATCTATGGCGTCGAGGATGCAAAAGCAGTCCCGCAGTCCGCCGGGCGAGGCAGGCCGAGCGAGTCACGCAAGGTTGAGCCGTCGTACTCGGTCCGGAACAGGCCGCGACGTTGCAGCTCTGGGACGAGGCCGTGGACCAGATCCTCCAAGCCGCCTGGAAGATAAGGAACCTGCAACATGAACCCGTCGCAGGCGCCAGCCTCGAACCACTCCTGCATGCGATCGGCCACCGTGCCAGGCGTGCCGGCGAAGCCGCTGGTGGTTCGCCCCGCGCCATAGCGCTGGCCCAGCTCGGCAAGACTCAAGCCCGAGCGCCGCGTCAGCTCGGAGACCTCGCGGTAGTGCCCCTCGACACCTGGAACGTCGAGATTTTCGGGCAGCACCTGATCCTGCGGGAAGCGCGAAAGGTCGACGCCAAGATGATAGGACAGTGTCGAGAGACCGGACTCCGGATGCGACAATTCATGGAGCTGGTCATGTAGCGCCTTCGCCTGCTTCTCCGTATCGCCGATGACAGGGACGATGCCGGGCAGCACTTTGATTGTATCTGGATCGCGGCCGAACCGCACGGCGCGGGCACGCAGGTCATTACGGAACTCAACCGCGACGTCGATCAGGCCTGGCGTCACGAAAATGATCTCGGCCCATCGCGCAGCGAAATCGCGGCCACGGTCCGAAGCGCCGGCTTGAATGAAGACCGGACGCCCTTGCGGTGGCCGGCTGACATTGAGCGGGCCGCGCACGTTGAACCACTTACCGGAATGGTCGATCCGGTGCACGCGCGCGGGGTCAGCGAATAGCGGCGTCTGGCGATCCCGGACGAGTGCGCCATCCTCCCACGAATCCCACAGCTTGGTGACGACCTCGAGAAATTCGTCGGCGCGCTCGTAGCGCTCTTCGCGCGAGAGCTGCTCGATCAACCCGAAATTGCGCGCCTCCGCCTCCTGGAACGAGGTGACGATGTTCCAGGCTGCGCGGCCACCGCTGAGATGATCGAGTGTGGCGAGCGCCCGCGCCAGCACGTAGGGTTGGGCATAGGTCGTCGAAATGGTCGCGCCAAGACCGAGACGTTTGGTCGCTCCCGCGATGATCGAGAGCACCACCAGGGGGTCGAGCCGCAGCGCGCCCAGCGCGCCGTAGCGAAGCTGGCTGTCGAGGCTGCCGCCCAGCGTGTCCGGGATCGCGAGAATGTCTGCAATGAACAGAAGATCGAAACGTCCCTCGTCCAGCAACCGCCCGATATTCTGGTAGTAGGCGGCGGACAGCAGGTCGCCATCTGCTTCGGGATGCCGCCATCCGGCATGGCTGCCTGAGACGGGACCTGCGGAGACGAAGGCGGCAAGGTGCAGTTTCTTGTCGGGCATGGATCAGCTCACAGTCCAGGAGATCTCGACGGGACCGCCACGCTTCAGCGTGTTGTAGATCGGGCAATTGGCGGTGAAGCCAGCGACCAGCGTTTCAGCCTCGCTGGGGGTCACGCCGGGCAGGCGCACCGCGATACGGATCCATTCGTACTGCGTCGGATCGGTCGCATGACGCCGGAACGAGACTTCGGTTCCGGCCTCGCGCAGCACGATCCCCTGCTCTTTCGCCGTCTTTTGAATGAGCCCGAGCGAGCAGCTACCGAGCGACGACAGCAGCAATTCGCCGGCGTTGATCGCCTCGCCAGGACCACCGACGGCAACACGCTGGTCCGACACGAAGTGGTTCTTACCTGCGCTGAGCAAATAGCGCCCGAATTGGCCGATGGTGGCAGAGGTGATCGACACCGTCTCGCCGTTTTGAGCGTTCATGATGCTTCTCTCTGTTTTTGGCGTGGCCGCTCAGGCGCCAAGTTCCAGCGCGACGGCCTTCTTCGCGGCGTCGAACTGCGCACCAAGCAGGAACGATCGGACGTCGACCTTGTTCGGGAGCACGCCGAGCGCATGGAAATTGTCGGCGAGATCCTGCGTCGATGCAGCGGCGGCCTCATCGATCGGCTTCAGCGCAACCGCCGTTGATTCGGACAGCCTGGCATCGCGGACAAGCTTCTCGTAGACGGCCTGCTCGGTACCGTTCGGCGGAAAGCCGCCTTGCGAGGCCCACAGCGCAACAGACTCGGCCGGATGCGCGAAGATGTAGGCCTGGGTCTCCCGGATGATCTTCACGAACTTGGCGAAGAGCTGCGGATATTTCACCGCGACGTCACTGCGCGCGACGTAGAAGGCGTAGTCGTAGGTCTTCACGTCAGGCAGCAGGCGAGCCTTGCCGCCGAGCTTTGTCAGCGCCAGCGCCGTCGCCGGCTGCCAGTGAATCCAGCCGTCGATGCTTCCTTGCGCGAAGGCCGTGAACGCATCCGCCCCGCTCAGGCTGACGGCCTGAACATCGGACAATCTGAGGCCTGCGGTCTCCAGATATTTGATCAGGCTGTAGGTGCCGGTCGTGCCGTTCTGGTGGGCGATCTTCTTGCCTTTCAGATCGGCTGCCGTCTTGATCGACGAGTTGGCCTGCACCAGGAAATCGACCTCATCGACCGGCAACGGATAGGCCGCAAGCGGCACGATCGGAACGCGCGCCGGAACAGCGTTCACGACCGCAGTCGCAGTCGCAAACGTGAAGTCGACCGAACCTGCCTTGATCGCCTCCATTACCGGCAGCGACGCCGTGAAGCCGGGTTGCCAGACGATCTTGGTGCCGAGCTCGTGCTCGAGATTGCGGCCACCCACACTCGCCCGTAGCGATGCCCAGACGCCGGTACGACCGTCTCCGATCACCGCGACGCTGAGTTGCGGCGGCACGGCATCGGCAGCATTCGCGCGCGAAGCCCGGCCTGCCCCGGTCGCCGCCGCCGCAAATCCCGCGCCGATCGACAGTACCGAGCGCCGCCAAATGCCTGCGCCAGCGCGCGTCGAAACACCAAAATTCATAGCCTCATCCTTTCGTCTGTTATGCAACAGCAGCCAAGTCGCGCTCGGCCGTCAGCAGACCATCGAGCAGCTCTTCTTTCAGAGCCGACAGCACCGGGTCCCCGCGGTGCCGCGGACGCGGCTGCTCGAAGATCAGATCGCGCGCGATGCCGCCGTCCTTGACGAGGAGCACTCGATCAGACAGCAGCAACGCCTCTTCGACGTCGTGCGTCACCAGCACGACGGTGCGGGGCCGCGCCTGGAGCAACTGCCCCAGCAGCAACTGCATCGCAGCCCGGGTGATGGCGTCGAGCGCCCCGAACGGCTCGTCGAGCAGCAACAGATCCGGCTCGTGAATCAGCGCCCTCGCCAGCGCCACGCGCTGGCGTTGGCCGCCCGACAGCCCGACCGGAAATTCACTTTCACGCCCCTGCAACCCGACGGCCTCGAGGATGCGCCCGGCGTCATCCTTCCTGCCCTTGATGCCCAGCAGCACGTTACTGAGGACGGTTCGCCACGGCAAAAGGCGATCCTCCTGAAACATCAGGCGCACGTCCGCCTTGTGGCGCGTCGTCCGTAGCTCGATGCGGCCACGCGAGGGCGCGTCCAGCCCCGCCACAAGGCGCAGGAGCGTGGACTTACCGGCGCCGCTCGGCCCGATGATCGAGACGAACTGGCCGGCCGCGATATCGAGATCAACGTGATCAAGGACCGCGCGGCCGGCGAATGATTTGCTGACCGAACGCAGGCTGACGCTGGCTCCGCTCATGCCTTCACCCTGTCAGCATAGTTTGGATGCCAGCGCAGCAGCCGCCTTTCGATCAGCCGAGTGACGAAATCCGACAGCCAGCCTGCGATGGCGTAAAGAATGATGGCCAGTACGATGATGTCGATGCGCAGGAGCTCACGCGCATTCTGCACGAGGTAGCCGACACCGTCCCGCGACGCGATCGTTTCGCCGACAACCAGCGTAAGCCAGGCCACGCCAAGTGCGTAGCGCATGCCGACCAGGATCGGCTGAAGCGCGGCCGGCAGAATGATGGACCAGACCAGCTCGGGGCGCCCAAGGCCGTAGGATTTGCCAAGCTCGATCAGCTTGGGATCAACATTGCGGATGCCGCCGACCGTATTGATGTAGACCGGGAAGAGCGACCCCATCGCGACGAGAATGAGCCGCGGCTCCTCTCCAATGCCGAACCAGAGGATCATCAGCGGCACCAGCGCCAGGTGCGGAATGGTCCGGATCATCTGCAGCGACCGATCGAAGAGATCGTGCACCGGCTCGAACAGCCCCACGGCCAGCCCGAGCAAAAGCCCGACGGAGGCCCCGACGCTGAAGCCGATCGCAACCCGGCGAAGGCTAACAAGGATGTCGTACTGCAATTCGCCGCGCTCCGCGAGCTGTCGTGCGGCCTCCCAGATGTCGGATGGGGCCGGAACGATCGCCGTGGATACGCTTCCCGTTGCCGACAGGAATTGCCAGACGAGCAGCAGGCCGATCGGGAGCAGCCAGGGTAAAGCGACCGAGCGCCAGATCGGGCCGCGCGCGCGCAATCTCGACGGCTGCGACGGACGCGCAACATCGGCGACTACCGTTACGACAGATTCGCCGGCGCGGTGGAAAGGCTCCGTGCGACCAGGCGCAGGCACCGCAGTCGCATCGGCAGGCCTCGAAAGTAGCGACGCATCCGTCATGAAATCGAACTTGCTCCGTCTCAGTTGAGACGGCGTCACCTTCGCAAACTCCGGCGTGCAATTCGATGGTCGTAAAATTCATATTTCAGGCGTCGGCATCAATGGCGTTCTACCTTGCTCGGGATTTTGCAGAATGTCCTTTCAATGTCGTGATGCTCCACGCGATTGACGAGCTTGAACGTATCGTCTCCAAGCAAACGCAAATCACGCGCGCTTGCGCCTGACGACAAAATAACTGTCTCGCCAATTGCCGCAGTGCCGAGGCATTTGTTGCTCGCCTCCAGCGAAATTTGGAATGGCCAGGTCTGTTCGTTTCGCTTCTTTTAGTGGGAACGCTGATCGCACGAAGCTTAGCCGCCGAACCCGCGACGCAATCGACGACACCAATCATCAGGGGCCATCCATGACCGCTCGCTTCTTTCCGCTCTCGCTTCCGCGACGTCGCCTGCTCGTCGTCACCTCGATAGTGGCAGCCGCGGCATTGACAGCCATGGCGGGGCTTTCGCCGGCTCAGAGCGCCGACGCGCGACAGAATGGCGGCAACATCACCTTCCTGATCGACTCGCTTGGCAGCACCTGGATCCCGAACAACAGCTCAATCTCCAGCTTCCAGGGCCACATCTGGGGTCACGTCACCGACAAGCTCGTCTACGTCGATGCTGACGGCAAGGTCAGTCCGTGGATTGCCGAGCGCTGGGAGCAGAACGACGATGCGACGCAGTTCACCCTCCATCTCAAGAAGGGCGTGACTTTTTCCGACGGCAGCCCGCTCGACGCTGCGGCCGTCGTCGCCAATCTCGACATCTGGTATGCCGGCCGCAAGGGCGACGGCATCAACCCGGTCGGCCTGTTTCCGAAGACCTACGACCACGCCGTGGCAATCGATCCGGCCACGGTGAAGGTGGTGTTCAAGGCACCGACGCTCGGCTTCATTCCGACGCTGGGCTACCACGGCTCGATCCTCATCTCGCCGAAGACCATCGCGCAACCCGCGGCGCAGCAGGCCGATCTCAGCAGGACATCTGGCAGCGGACCCTTCGTGGTCGAGTCCTGGAAGGAGGGAGACTTCGTCAAGCTGGTGAAGCGCAAGGACTACAATTGGGGCCCCGCGGCGGTCGGCCATACGGGCCCGGCATTCCTCGACTCCATCACCTACAAGCTCGAGACCGAACCGTCGCTGCGGGTCGCGGCTGTCCAGTCCGGACAGGCCGATGTTGCCTACAGCCCCTCGCCGCAGGAACTGAAGTCTCTCAAGGAAGCTGGCTTCATCACCGCGACGCCGCGCTATCTCGGCTTCGTCAACGGCCTCGCGATCAACACCAAGCTGGAGCCCTACAACGACGTGAAAGTGCGCCAGGCGCTCCAGGCCGCCATCAATCGGAAGGAGATCATCGATACCGTCTACACGCCCGACTGGAAACTCGCGACGTCATTCATCCAGAGCAATGTGCCCGGCGCGACTGACCACAGCGATCTCCTGGCCTACAATCCCGGCAAGGCCGAAAAGCTTCTGGACGAAGCCGGCTGGACCAAGGACCCCAAGGGAATCCGCACCAAGGATGGCAAGCAGCTCTCGCTGACGCTCTACTCCAACCCTTACCTCGCGACCGCGAAGGCGATCGACGAGTTGATTGCCCAACAGCTCGGCAAGATCGGCTGGAAAGTGTTTATCCGGGCGTATGACGTTGTCACGTTCGGCGAGAAGGTCAGGTTCGGCGGTCCGGCCGTGCCGGCCTATGAGGTGACGCGCAGCTTCATCGACGCCGGCACGGTCGCCAGCATCCTCACTGACGCGAACAACGGCGAGAACTGGTTCAATCTCGGTGACAGCGACAAGAAGATCAACGATCTCCGCGACAAGATCGCCAGCGCCGGGTCGAGAGAGATCCGCGATCCGCTGCTCGACCAGCTGCAGGCCTATGTTCTCGAGCAAGGCTATTTCATCCCGCACACGCAGATCGTCCAGCGCATCTACGTTCAGTCGCCGAAGCTGAAGGGCGAGGTCTACAACGGCGTCGCCTACGCCAGCTATTACACGGCGACGATCAGTGAGTAAGGCGCCGTGCGACCGGGTGATGTGAGGAGGTGGCTGGCATGAGTAATCCTTATCTGCGCTATGCCGCAAAGCGCCTCGTCCAGGCCCTTGTCGTCATCCTGCTCGCCTATGTCTTCACGTTCGTCGTCGTCAGCATCCTGCCGGGCGACCCCATCACCAACGTCCTGCGCGATCCCCAGAACGGCTTCACCGAGGACGAGATCAGACAGATCATCGCAGCCCAGGGGCTGGACCAGCCGATTCCGGTCCAGCTCTGGACGTCGCTCTCCCATTTCCTGACCGGCGATCTCGGTCTGTCGATGCGGTCCAGCCGGCCGGTGACAACTCTGATCGCCGAGGTTCTCCCTTCCACGCTAGTGCTGGCGTCATCAGCCTTTGCCGTCGCGTTGCTGCTGGCGGCGACGATCGCCTACGGCACGCAGTTCCTTCCCAAGCGCTTCGGGCAAGGACTGCTGCGCGGCTTGCCATCGCTGTTCCTGTCGGTCCCTAATTTCGTGATCGGTCTGGTACTGATCCACGTCTTCGGCTTCCAGCTCGGCCTCTTCCGCGTGATTGCGCCCAACAGCTTCTGGGCGACCTTTTTCGCCGCGATCGCCCTCGGCATCCCGATCTCCGCACAGATCGCCGAGGTGCTGATCGCGAACCTCGACCACGAATCCGGACAGGACTACGCCGCCGTCGCGCGCGGCCGTGGCCTCGGACAGTTTCGACTGTTCGCGAGGCACCTGCTCAAGCCGTCGTCGCTCCCGGTCGTCACCATCATCGCGCTCACCATCGGGGAGCTGCTCGGCGGCTCGCTGATCACCGAGACCGTGTTCGGACGCACCGGCATCGGCAGCCTGGTGCAGCGTTCGGTGAGCACACAGGATCTCCCCGTCCTGCAGGCCGTGGTCTCGCTGGCAGCAGTCGTGTTCGTGCTCGTCAATTTTATCGCCGACCTTGTCTATCCCCTGCTCGACCCGCGCGTGAAACTCGTCGGCGGTCCCAAATATCGCCCAACGACAGCCGATGACAGCTCGGCCGGTACGCCACAGGCGGTGACACCATGAGCCTCGTCTCCGACGCGCACCTTACGGCCAGCCGCCGGCTGACATCCTTCCGGGTTCCGCCGACCGTCGCTCTGTCATTCGCGATCATCGCGCTGGTGATCGCCTGGTCGCTCGCACCTGGCCTGTTCACGAGCCAGAGCCCCGTCAATGGCATTCCCGCTGACAAGCTGCTCGCTCCTGGCACAGCGCACTGGTTCGGCACCGACCATCTCGGCCGCGATCTCTACACCCGCGTGGTCTATGGCACCGCCTCATCGGTGACGAGCGCGCTCATCGCCGTCGTCATCGCCGCCGTCACCGGCGGCCTGATCGGGCTGCTGTCGGGCTTCTTCGGCGGCTGGGTGGATATCGTGTTCGCCCGCCTCGTCGACGTGCTGCTGGCGATCCCGAACTTCCTACTGGCCGTCATCGTCGTCACTGCGATCGGCTTCGACACCACGAACGCCGCGATAGCGACCGGCGTCTCGGCGGTCGCCGTGTTCGCGCGGGTGATGCGTTCGGAGGTCATCAAGATCAGGCAGGCGACGTTCGTCGAGTCCTCGTTCCTACTCGGCGGCTCGCGCTGGCACATCCTGCTGCGGCATGTGCTGCCGAACGCGTCGCGCTCGCTGTTGCCGCTCGCGGTGCTGCAATTCGGCCTGTCGATCCTGGTGATCGCGAGCCTTGCCTTCCTCGGTTACGGCGATCCACCGCCCGCTTCCGACTGGGGCCTGCTGATCTCGATCGGCAAGGACTACCTCAAATGGCCGTGGCTGGTCTACGCGCCGGCTTTCGTCACGATCGCGACCGTCCTCTCCGTGAACAGGATCAGCCGATGGCTCCGCAAAACGGACTGACCGCCACTCTCATCCGCACCGAGCTCGTCGCGCCGAGGCCGCTGCGCTCGATTCCCCTTCTCAAAGTCGACGACCTGTCGGTCGCCTACGGACCGCATCAGGTTGTGATCAACGTGGGATTCGAACTGGGCCGCGGTGAGAGCCTCGCCCTCATCGGGGAATCCGGCTCCGGCAAGTCGACGATCGCCCGCGCCGTGCTGCGGCTGCTTCCCAGCGGCGGTCACGCCACCGGTCGCGTTGCGTTCGATGGCCAGGAGATCCTGAGGATACCCGAACGCGGCTTCCGGCCGTTGCGCGGACGGGCCATCGGGTTCGTGCCGCAAGATCCCGGCAACTCGCTCAATCCGGTGCGAACGATCGGCGCCCAGGCGAACGAGGCGGCCGCGCTGCTCGACGAGCCCGACAGGGCGGTGCGCAAGCAGCTAATCTTGGACACATTTGCGCAGGTCGGGCTCGACAACCCCCAGCGGGTCTACGACTCCTACCCGCACCAGCTCTCCGGCGGCATGCTCCAGCGCGTGCTCATCGGCCTTGCGATCCTGCCCCGGCCGTCGCTGCTGGTCGCGGACGAGCCGACCTCCGCGCTCGACGTCACGATCCAGAAGCGAATCCTCGATCTGCTCTCGCGTCTCCAGGACGATCTGAACATCAGCCTGCTGCTCATCACGCACGATCTCGCGATCGCCGCAGAACAGGCTGACACGCTGGTAGTGCTCAAGGACGGTATCGTCCAGGAAACGGGCAAGACCGCTGCTGTCTTCGCCTCGCCGGCATCGGCCTATGCCAGGAAGCTGCACGCCGACGTCCCCGCCCTCAACCCCGACCGCTACGCCGACCTGCGCGACCGAGGCTTACGTCGCGTCAGGACCGAGCCAGCGAAGATCGAGGTCAGCGCCGTCACCAAGACCTTCACCGTCGACGGCAAGCCGCTGACGGCGGTCGATGACGTGTCGTTCAGTGTCCCTGCCGGCACGACGCACGCGCTGGTCGGCGAGTCCGGCTCGGGCAAGACCACGACGATCCGGCTGCTGCTTGGGCTCGAGCAGCCCGATGCCGGAACCATCGCCGTCGCCGGCCAGCAGCTCAACGGCCGCTCGCCGGACGAGCTGCGCGCGGTGTGGCGTCACCTTCAGCTCATCTATCAAAACCCCTTCACCTCGCTTGACCCGACCTGGAAGGTCGAGCAGCTGATCCGCGAGCCGCTCGACCGGTTCAGGATCGGCACCAGCAAGGAGCGCGCCGAGGGCGTGCGCCAGGCGCTGGCCGATGTCGGCCTCGGCGAGCACCTGCTCTCCCGCAAACCACAAGCCTTGTCGGGCGGCCAGCGCCAGCGCGTGGCCATCGCCCGCGCGCTGGTGCTCAAGCCTGATGTGATCGTGCTGGACGAGCCCACCTCCGCGCTCGACGTCAGCGTCCAGGCCGATATCGTCGAGGTGCTGCTGTCGCTGCAGGCCGACCTCGGCCTGACCTATGTGTTCGTCTCCCATGACCTTGCCCTGGTGCGTCAGCTCGCCCACACCGTCTCAGTGATGCATCGCGGACGCATCGTCGAACATGGGACTGTCGCCGACATCTTCGACGATCCCCGGCAGCCTTATACGCGCTCGCTGCTGGCCTCGATCCCGTCAGGTGTCACTGACGTCGCACATGCGCCGCGGCGTCAGCTGATCGTTGCTGCCGAATAATTGGAGAGCACCGCTCATTCTGCCTCATCGAGGGCGAGAACGGCGAAGCTGGCGAGCCAGTGCTCTCCCATGTAGTGCGTGGCGAGATGGGGAAGGCCCGCGGCGAGATGCTCTTGCGCCACCTCGTGGGCAATGGCACGCCGCTCGTCATTTTCCGGCAACGCGCCGCCGAGCGCGCGCCAGCACCAGGCCCGGCTCAGATTCAGGCCATCGAGATGAGCGATCTTGCCATCGGTGCGATCGCTGACCGAGGCGGGCCGGCATAGCGTTGCCGGCTGCCTCTCGGACAATCGCGGCAGGAACCGGTCGAACCAGGGCAGGAACGCCTCGGACGGCAACAGGCGCCGCATGCACTCGGCTTCGATCAGTGCCGAGGACTGGAAATCGTCACCGCTCGGCTCGCCCCAGGCCGGGCAGTCGCGGTCTTCGCCATACCAGCGCAGGCCGGTCTCGCGCAGCAGTTTTGCCAGCCCCTCGTCCTTGCTAGTCTCGGCGTAGTCGGCGGCCATGCGCAGGCCGAACGCCGTGTTGAAATGCGTGCCGACGCGCACCGGATAGGTCGCGGGCGGCAGGAAGTCGCGGAAGCGTTGCGCGATGACGTCGGCCAGCGGCGCGAGATTGCGCCCCCAACGGTCATCAGATTGCAGTGCGAGCTCGGTCGCCAGCTTCAACAGCCAGGCCCAGCCATAAGGCCGCTTGAAGCCGCGCGCGGTCGGGCGGCCAAAATAGGCGCATTCGGCGGCGACCTTGTCGGGAACGAACTGCGCGTCGAACAGCGCGTGGATCTCGGATGCCGCCGCAAGATCCGGAAAGCGACGCAGCAGCCGTGCCAGCATCCAATAGCTATGGACGCAGGAGTGCCAATCGTAGCTTCCGTAGAAGATCGGATGCAGCTGGCTCGGCGTGCGGGCGTCCGCCGGCTCGGCAAGTGCGTGGTCCACATTGTTTGGATATTCGCGCCTGACATGGCCGAGCGCGATGCCGCTAAAATTCGCGGCGTGCTCGCGGGTGAGACGGGACGTGGTCATGCGCTGGCCTTTCGTTTGTTGCGGCTGATCAAAACTTCGAGCAGGCGCGGCAGGATGTAGATCGGGAATTGCGTTGCGGCGAAGTATAAAGCCATACGCGGCGAGGCGGTCACGCCGAGCGCCGACCAGACCAGCCCGACATTGCGATTACCGAGAATGAGCCCGACCGTCAGTCGCTGCGGCAGAGTTCCGGGCAGCAGCATGGCGCCTGCGGCCTGAAGAGTGACATTGCAGCCGAAGGCGAGCGCGAGGCAGAACGTTGCGGACGCCACGTCCGCCGCGATCTGCGCACGGATGCCGGCCATGGTCGCCACCGCGAAGAGGACAAGCGCCGTGACGATGATCCCATCGACGACGACGCCACGTGCTGCCAGAACCGGCGCGGCATGCCGGCGCAGCAGGAAGGCAACGCCCTCGGCGCTGCCGATCAAGAGCGCCAGTCGCATCGCGAGTTCCAGGGCGCTGATCTCGAGCCCACCGAACCAGCCTGCAAGCAGAGGGACCGTGACCGGAGCAAGCACCATGGACAACACCGTCACGACGAGCGGCACCGCACCGTCGAGCCCGAGCATGCGAGCGACCGCGGCGGTGCCGCTCGACGGTGGCGCCGAGACGGCGAGCACGATCGCAAGCGCGAACTCCGGAGGAAGACCGAGGGTATGACCGACAACGCCGATCGCCAGCGGACAGGCGACCATGACGACGGCCGGCAAAAGCACGGACAGCGACGGCTGCCGCAGGGTCGCGACGACGGCCTCACCATCGACGCGCAACAGCGTTCCGAGCACGATCACGAAGATCGTGATCGGCATTAGCGGACGGACGAGGTCTGCCAGGGCCGGGCACACAAGCCCGAGCAGGACGCCGAGCGCCAGCAATGTCGGTCCGCGCGGGATGAGGCGCAGGAGAGAGGATCGCATACGCCTCGTCCAATCCGGTCCTCCATCTCGTAGAGCAGATTTCGCGACATTGTTGAAATCGATTATTGATATAACTATCATTGCTCAAATGAATTTAGCTTCCATCGACCTCAACCTCCTCGTCGCCTTCGAGGCGCTGATGGAGGAGCGCAATGTGACCCGCGCCGGCGAACGCGTCGGCCTCGCGCAGCCGTCCATGAGCAGCGTCTTGACCCGCCTTCGGGCGCTGTTCGGCGATGATCTGTTCGTGAGATCGGCGTCTGGAATGCAACCGACTGCCAAGGCTCTATCGCTGGCTCGGCCGATCAGCGACGCACTCGGACAGATCAGGGGAGTGCTGGCACCCGGATCGGATTTCGATCCCGCTACGGCTCAGCGTCGTCTCTCCATTGCGGTGACCGATTACGGCGACCTCATCGTCGTGCCACCGCTGGTCGCCGCGCTTCGCCGCGAGGCGCCCGGTATCGATCTCGTGGTGCGGCCAATCATCGACGCCGCGACAAGCGTTACGAGCCTCGAACACGGCGACATCGACGCGTTGATCGGCGGCCATCTGCCCGCCTCCACGCGCATCACGCGATGCATGCTGTTCGAGGAGAATTTCGTCTGCATCCGCGACTCCGCGCGCGCCAGGCGGAAAGCCAAGCTGAGCAGGGACGACTTCACGCGCCTTCCGCATGCGCTGTTCTCATCGGCGGGAGGCGACGGGCACCCCGGCGCGATCGATACGATGCTCGCCCGGCACGGGCACAAGCGCCGGACCGCCATCACGCTCGCGCATGCCGTCGCAGTGCCGTTTGCGATCGCCGGCACCGATCTTGTGGCGACGATGTCCGAACGCATCGCACGCCGGTTCGCCGCAAGCGCCGGCGTGTCCATCGCTCCGGTTCCCTATGATGTGGAGGCCTTCACCATTGACCTGCTCCACACACGTCGCGCCGCGGCCAACCCGGCGCTGCGCTGGTTCATCGCGCTGATCAATCGCGTCTGCAAGGAGCTCTGACCGACCGCAACAGTCTGCGCCGATACAATCATTCCACAAACGCCCATTGCGGCAGACGAAACATTACTTCTCCTCCGCCGCGACAACGATCACGGGAGCTGTCCGACTATCACCGTAATCGGGCCGTAGAACCAATCGCGGTCCTGCGACGTTGACCGACCGATCAAACGGGGGCGGCACGATGGGTCCGGAGGGGCGGCACGCGATTGTCATCGGCGGGGGCGCGAGCGGCGCCCTGATGGCGTTTCAACTCCTGCAGAGCTCTCCGCCGGATCTTCGTGTCACGCTGATCGAGAAGCGGTCCGAGATCGGCCGTGGCCTTGCCTACCATGCAGGCAATCCAGAGCATCTCCTCAACGTGCGCGTATCGAACATGAGCGCGCTGCCTGATGATCCCGGGCATTTCTGGAACTGGCTGTGCACACGGCCCGATGGGCCGATGTGTTCTGATCCATACTGCTTCGTTCCGCGCCAGACCTACGGGGCCTATCTCGCCGACCTGATCGCGCCACTGACCTCCCGCGACGGAACGCGGGGCCTCACGATCTTGCAGAACGAGTGCATCGCAATTCGCGAAACACCCTCCGATATCGCCGTATTGCTCGCTGACGGAACACGGCTGACGGGCACCATGGCCGTTCTGGCGACCGGGCACGACGCCGCGGCGTCGCACCTGCCCGGCCATGTCGACCCATGGATCGCTCCCACTGCTGCCGGCATCGACAGCAACGCAACCATGCTGATCCTCGGCACGGGTCTGTCGATGGTCGATTACGTGCTGTCCCTGCTCCGCCATGGACACCGGGGGCAGATCGTCGCCCTGTCGCGGCGCGGACTGCTGCCGAGAGCCCATCGCCGCGTCGATCCGATGCGTCTCGCCGAGAACGAAATTCCGTTCGGCGCCCGGATCGGCGCCCTGCTGCACTGGTTTCGCCGCCGTATCGAAGCGCATGTCGCCGAGGGTGGCGACTGGCGCAGCGCGATCGACGCCATCCGGCCCCACACCCAGCGGCTCTGGCAGGAGTTGCCGCTGGAATCACGGCGCAGATTTTTGGAACACGCGCGCGCCTGGTGGGACGTCCATCGCCATCGCACAGCGCCCGAGGTCGAGACCCGCATTACGGAGGCGCTTGCGGCCGGACGCTTGACCGTTATCTCCGGCAAGCTCGCCACCGTCACACCGAACCAGAGCGGCGCACGCGTCAGCTATCGCAGGCGCGGCCAGAGGGAGCCGTCCGAGCTTCAGGTCGGCGCAATCGTGGACTGCACGGGCATCGTCAAGGACCCGGGCGCCAGCAACAATCCCGCTATATGCAGTCTGTTCAACAACGGCCTTGCGCGGATCGATCCGCTCAGGATCGGCATCGAGGTCACGCCTGAATGCGCCATCGTCGACCAGCATGGATCTCCGTCGCGGCGTCTCTACGCCATCGGCCCGCTCACGCGGGCCGCGTTCTGGGAGATCATCGCCGTGCCCGATATCCGGCAGCAATGCGCGGAGCTGGCGGCCCGGCTCGCGCGGTACTTCTAGTTGAACAGATCCGGCTCCGCTTCGGTGATCCAGTCCCAAAGCGGCTGGAAGCTAAAATAGCCGCCCTTGTGCGTGCCGACCTGACCCGCGGTCAGGCTGGCGACCTCATGCGGGATCGGCTTCGGCGTGCCGGCGGCCTCCGCGAGCAGCTGGGCGCGCGCGGCATTGTCCATCGCGATGTACCACCAGGCCGCAGCTTCGATGGTCGGTCCCACCGTCAGCAGGCCGTGATTTTGCAGGATCGCGGCTTTCTTCGATCCCAGCGCCTGTGCGATCTTGCGGCCCTCTTCCGCCTCCAGCACGACGCCGGAGAACGGATCGAACAGCACGTGATCTTCATAGAAGGCGCAGGAATCCTGCGTCAGCGGATCGAGCAGGCGGCCAAGCGCCGACCAGGCCTTGCCGTAGGTCGAGTGGGTATGCGCGGCCGCGATCACCTCGGGGTGCGCCGCATGAATCGCGGAGTGGATCACGAAGCCGGCCTGGTTGATCGGCTTGTCGCCGATCAGGATATTGCCGTCGTGGTCGACGAGCTGAAGGTCGGACACCTTGATCTGGCTGAAATGCTTCGACAGCGGATTGATCCAGAACCGCTCGGGAAATTCCGGATCGCGAACGGTGACATGGCCCGCGAGGCCCTGATCGAAGCCATAGCGAGAAAACAGCCGGAACGTCGCGGCGAGACGCTGCTTGCGGTGCAACCTCTCCTCCTCGAACGTCGCCGCCGGCGTCCGCTCGACCAGCGAATATTTCTTTGGCTTCTCGACGACCTTGTTCATTGTTGCGCTTCCTTTTCTAGTATTCGAGAGTCTTGTCGAAGATGTCGGCCAGCGCCACGCCATGCGCATAGGCGTCGAGATTGACCAGCGTCTTGTCGGCCAGCCGCTTGACGTCCTCGCCACCCGTCCATGAGACGTGCGGGGTCAGCACGACCTTTGGATGGTTATAAATGGGATCGCCATCGAGCGGCGGCTCCGGATCCGTGACATCGAGCGTGGCGCCGGCGATCCGTCCGTGATCGAGCGCTTGCAGAAGAGCCTGCTGATCGATGATCTTGCCGCGCGCGACGTTGATCAGATGCAGCGATGTCTTGGCCCGTGCCAGCACGTCGGCATTGATCAGACGCGCGGTCTTCGTCGTCGCCGGCAGTGCCAGGACGAGATGGTCTGAAGCCTCGGCGAGTTGCTCGATGCTGTCCACGGGCTGGATACCCGGAAGCACGAACGGCCAGGCTGAGCGCCGCAAAACGCTGATGTTGACGCCGAACGGCTTGACCCGCTCGGCGACGGCACGTCCGATCGCACCGAAACCCGCGATACCGATCGTCTTGCCGCTGAGCGATCCCAACGGAGCGATCTTCCATTCCGCGCGGTTGCGCGGGCGGATGGCGTGAATACGCTTTTCGAAACCGAGAATTGCCGCAAGAACATATTCTGCAATCGGATCGGCCGAGATGCCGCGGCCAACCGTCACCACGGGGCCGTCAAGCAGCCACGCCGGAAAGAAGTCGATGCCCGTGGATGCGGTCTGGATCCAGCGCAGGCCAAACGGCCAGCCGGCGGGCTTTTCGCCAGGCGCCTTGTTCCAGCCCGCCAGCGGCCGCGTCAGCAGCACGTCAGCTTCGGGCGCGACCTCCCACGCAGCGCGATCGGCAGGATGGTCAATGATCAGCGGACGCGACCAGTGATCGACGAGCGCCGCGCGAACTTCTGCGCCAAGCTGATTGACGATGATCGGCGACCGCACGCTGGTGGAAGCGCGCTTGTTTTCAATGCGGGGAGTGTTCATGTCTCGCGTTCATGACGGCCTTGATGCGGACATGCTAGGGGCATGACGCAAGATAGTCTTTTCAAAGATCATCGGCATCGGGCAACAACAGGACGACGCGCTTGGGCGAGGCGCATGAATTCGTCTCCGCACGCGAGCCGGCTATTCCTTCGTGGCGCTTTTGCCTTCGCCGCCGCCTCGCCGGCGCGGCGAAATACGGCCTCCATCAGCCATTGCTCGTTGGGAAACTGCTCCGCCCATTCATCCCAGCCGGAGTGCTTGCGGTATTGGCCGAGACGGCCGGACGCCAGATTTTCCATCGCGCGCTGGGAGTTGAGCGCGTGCCCGAAGCCCATCGCGGCGGCGCCTTCATCCTGCCCTTCGGCGGCGACCCGATTGATCACGCGGCCGACATCGGCGGCGCTGTCCGGCTCCCGCCATCGCTTGCAGACCGTTTGACCGAGGCTTGCGAGCATTCGAGCTTCGGTCCGGTCGAGCTTGCAACCTGAAGCGTTATCGCGCTTCGCAGGACAGTACCGCGCTCCGGCCCCTCGAATTGGCAAGCCTTGCTCCAGTCGCGCCACCAGGCAATGGTGCGCTCGCAACGGGTGTCAGCTGCTGAACCCAGCGGCGCAATCGTACCGATGTCGCCTTCGGTGTAAGAAAGACTCAGGTATTCGCGTTTGCCGCGGGCCGTACTGACCACTCCATGCAACGCTTCTCCATCCTGGATGAAGCCGAGACTGCCATTGAGAAGAAGCAACTGGTTCGACCAGCCGCATGTCCAGACGCCATCGGCAATCCGACCAACCGCAGGTTTCGTGCGGCTGTAATCCGGGCGCGGCGCAAATTCGATCCCCAGATCCACGCGGCCATCGATGCCTTCGATCACGCGCAGGATTTCCCGCATAGGCTCAAGCGCACTCAGGCTGTCGACAATGGGGCAGAGATCGGTGAGCCGCGCCGCGCCACTATCCGTCTCAAAGGTTGTTTCCAGGACTGCGGTGGTGGGAAGATAGCGGCGCCTAGTCGTGAACCTTGAGCGCGGCTTGATCGAGAAATGTCCCCCGCGTTGATCGAGCAGACGAGCAAACACACTGGCGCTAGAAAAATCAGGGAGACATAGCCAATCGAGCGATCCCTCGCGCGAAATCAAAGCCGCCGTCCGGCAATCTCCAATAATTGCGTAGTCCTCGATTGCCGGCTGTTGAAATCCGCCAGCCTTTAGCATTTGCCGCTTCGATGCCCGTTCCGTAGGCGCAAAGCCAAACAGGGAAGTTGCGTCTTGTCGCGGTCCAGGACCACCCGATCCGTTCTTAGCTCTTGCCAGGCGAGCGGCGCACGAACTTGTGGAACCGGCTCGGCCTACCCTCCCTGGTCACATCCTGGTAGAGGAACGCCAGTTCAGAGGCGTCGAACTTGCGGAAGAACTCGTCCCAATCAATCTCGTCGAGTGCCTCGTCCTTCGGCGCGAAATCGATGCGCAGGATTCCGGCAGCGCCGTGCTCCTCGGTGGCCTTGACCGTTGCCGGATGGCCGCCACGTTCTTCCACCCAGTCGCGGATCAGCTCGTGATCGGTGGTGGTGTGCGCTTCGCTTTCCTTGGTCCTGGTATGGCTTGCAATCATTGGTGCCTCCTTTCCTCCTTCGACCTGACCGTTCGACCGGACAACGCAGCGTGCGACGCGAAGTTCTTATGGCTCGCGCAGGTCGATCCGCGCTGATGCGGTCGGACCCGCCTAACCTAGGTTATGGCCGCGCCGACCTCGCAAACATTTTTTCCGTCGAGAATCCACAAGCTCAGCACCGCCCACATGGCCAATGCAAGTGTCCAGCGGCGCCCCGGCGGCGAAATACATCAGCTTGCGGAACGCGATGTGCCGATGCTCACGACGCAGCAGGCGTGCCTGTCGCCGACGATCAAAACAGCCTGAAAATCGGAGCCCGCTGCTCGACATTGATGGATGGTTTTCACTTCCGCGAGAGGCCAACACCCCGCAAACCTCCGGGCAAAGGCCACGCAGACGACAATTAGCCCGGTCACCAATCATCGTCCATGCCACAGGCTCGCCCAACAGCAGGCCGGCAAGGGCAAGGCCGACGAACGGCTGAAGCAACTGCAACAGGCCGAAGTTCATTAACGCTCGAGGTGACTTGCGGCTTCAAGCGTAGGCGCGGCCGTCAGTCTATGGCGACTCCGGCGCTCAGCGCCGGCGGACGCCGGCATCTGAGGAGACCGTGAAACAGCGACCAAAAAAGGCCGAGGTCTAGAGAGAGCCTGACTGAGCTGCCAATGCATTCAGTCGATCCCGCTCCTCCTCGGTTAACCTCCTCTTCTGCTCCTCACTCAACCTGCCGTTGCCGAGCATATGGACCGCACTGTTGGGATCGTAGCTATCCAAGCTGCTACGGCGCGCCCGTTTATCGCCTGATGGTCCGCTCTCTGTCTCACCATCACCTCCACCGAAGCCGAGGAATTCGACGATGATGATCGAGGGCCGCTCACCAGACTCCGTCCGGGTCGGTTTCGCCACCTGCTGACCAGCCCCGGCGGTGTTGGACGCCTCAGTCAAGCCGCCGATGTTCGGCGCCTGGATCGTCGGCACGCCGGTGACGTTGCCCCGCGCAGAGATGTTCGCAGCGTTGATGATCTGCAGCGCCGAGACGTTGATGTTCCGACCGGCGATGCCCGCCTCGCCGACATCGATCGTGCCGAGCGGGGCATGCAGATCAATATCGCCATCATCGACCCCGGGGATGGCGCTGCGCGCCGAAATGCCCGCACCGGATTTAGGCACACTCGGCGACAGCGAGATGTGACCGTAGTCGTCATAGACGCGTCTGGGCGGCGTGTAGCCGATCGTGGTCTTGGATCCGCGGCCGGCATTGATGTCGCCCTCCGCCGACCAGGCGAAGATATCATCGCCGAAATTGGTCATGATGCGCGACAGGCCGAGCAGGATCGAATCTCGCGAATACATCTGGATGTCGCCGCCGAACTGCGTCATCACACCGGCATCGGCCCCGGGACCACACCCTCGACGCCGACCACGATCTGTCCGCCCGGCACCAGGAACTGGATGTCGCCGCCATGCCGCGTGCGCAGCGAGCCGTCGCTGGTCGTGGTGCCGGTGCGCGTCGAGAACATGGTGACGTCACCGGCATATGAGATCGGGTTGCCGATCGCTTCCACATCCGGGAACAGCGCCGCGATCGCCTGCCGGCCGCGGATGTAGGAGCCGAGACGGGTGCTCTCGATCTTGCCAGTATATTCACGGCCGCTCTCACGCAGCTCGTTGAAATAGATCGTGCGCAGGAAGATCGCGCGCTGCTCCGATGCAAGACCCGCGAAGTAGGCGCGCGCGTCCTCGTCGCTCGCCGCCGCAAAGCCGTACCGCTGTTGCAGCCAAGCGGCCAATTCCTTCTCATAGGTCTTGGCGACCTTGCCGGGCTGGTCGACCAGCGGCGTGCCATAAACCGCGAGATTCGCCGGGTCGAGATAGGGCAACAGACCCTCATAGTTCGGACCGTCCTGGCCTGCACCCGCGGTGATGGCAATCGAGGCCCCCGGCCGCGTATCGCCGGTAGCGATCGGGCCGATGGAGACGATGGAGCCCTTGTCGCCCTGATACACGTTGCCACCCGCCGTCACTTCGAGCGAGCCGGGGCCGGCGACGTTGACGTTGAGATAGTAGATGTTGCCGCCCGCCTTGATCACCGACACGTCATTGTCGTTGGTGTTCAAAATCACACTGGGGAACTGCCCCGCGGTACCCGACAAGTACCTGTCGGTGACGGCGCCGGCGCGGCCGAAATTCACGATGTCGCCGCCGGCGATGACGCGCGCGGCCTTGGCGGCGTTGTAAGTGGTCGCGGTCACGCCGCTATCGACGGTGGAGTAGGACGAGCCAAGCACGATGTTGACGAGATCGCCGTTCACGGCATAGACGCGGATCGGATCGGTATCGCCGTCATGCAGGGTCAGGCTGGTGTTCGACTGCATCTCCCAGCGCGCCGGCGGCAGTCCTGACCTCCCCGAGGTGCTGGCACCGTAGATCGAATCCATGGCCAGGAGTTCGAGCGCGCCGTAGGGCGAGGACTCGAGGCGGAAAGCGACCGGCAGTTCCCGTGCCGCGCTGTTGGAAAAGATGCCGCCATAATAGATGCTGCCGCTCGCGGCCACCGCTTTGAAGATCGGCGGCAATTGCAGGTTATATGTCTCGGCGCCGGCTTGCATTGCCCGATAGCTGTTCGCCGAGACGGAGATGAGGCTGGTGGCGGTGATCGGCGTGAGATTGCCGCCAGCGGAGAACAGCGAGACCGAAGTGGTGTCCGTCCAATAGGCGGCGGTCAGGCTGGCGCCGATGGTCCCCAGCGTCAGATCGCCCCGTGCCTGAAGCGACGTGGCGCCATCGCCGGCCACCACGGTGATCGCACCTTTCGGGATCGCCAAGGCGGCCGACGCGTAATTGACCCCGCGCGGATCGTTGATCTCGTTGAGGCCGTAAACCAGGGGCAACACGCCGATGGCGCCGGCCTTGATGCTCAGGTCGCCGCGCAAGGCGGTGAAGACGCCATTGAGATCGGGATTGATGTCAGGGGGGGCGAGAACGAGAGACGAACCCAGCACCGCGTTGCCCTTGGGATTGAGGCGACCGCCGATGTTCACCGTGACGTCGCCGCTGGTGGCCGCGACAGCCAGCCCCGTGCTGTAATACGTGGAACTGTCGCTCGTCATCACAGTGACCTGCCCGGCATCGCCGCCGACGTCGATGGCGACCCGGCCACCGCCGAGCGCGCCGAAGCCGGTGAAGCCGTCGTAATAGGCGGTAGTCCCCTGGTTTCCGTTCAGCCAGTTGGTGATGAAGGAGCTGGTTCGCTGGGTCGCGGTGACATTTTTGGGGGACAGGATTTGTCCGGACAGGTCGCCCTGCGCCTTGATGGTCAGATCGGCGGAATCATTGTCGCTCTCGCCGTTGGTGGAGACATTGTAGATCGAGCTCGCATCGAAGTTTCCACCGGCCAGAAGATCGAGGTCGCCGGAGCCGGTGCGCAGCACGCTGGCGGCGACGACCGGGGCCCCGTTCACGGTCCCGGTGTGTTGGTCGCTGAGTGTCAGGTTACCCTTTCCGGCGAGTACGCTTTGCGCCGTCAGCGTGCGAGTCGAGGCCGCGGCGAGATCAGCGCCGGAGACGAGGCGGATCGAGGCCGATTGCGTTCCCGGCGCCTGCCTGGGCGCAAGGGCGGAGGTTGCGGGACTGTTCGGAGTGCCTTGCACGAAACTCGTTGCCAGCAGCGGCAACGCGACGGAGCTCTCAAATACCACGTAGTCCGGCGTGAAGGCGGTCCCTGCAGGGATTGTTTGACCCGGTGCATAGTTTCCCAAGTGGGTATCGAAGCCGCCCGCCACTATATAGAGAAGATCGTCCGGGACGGTCCATTCTTCCGCGAAGTAGAGAGTCGTCGACGAACCAACCCAAGCATAATAGTCAATTCCGACGCCGAGGCCGAAAAGGTCGCCGTCCACATAGTTTGAATTCGACGCAATGTTGAAAGTGCCCCCGATCACCGATGGCGTTCCGGGTATGCTCTTGAACCCATCCGCAATGCTGCCGTTGACCTTGAGATCGCCGCCGGCGCGGATGGTCAGCGCCATCGGCTCGCCCGTACCGTCGCCCATCGCATTCGGCCCGTAGCGATAACCGCCGAGATCGATGCCACCCGAGCCGTCGGCGGCCGTGGGCATCGAGACATTCAGGTCGCCGGTGGAGGTGATCTCCACGCCGGGCCGCAGATGGAAGGCCGAGGCGTAGTCGGTCAGGAGCCCCGCGAGCTTCGCCTGCAAGGTGCCGTTGAGCGCATTGCCGCTATAGGCGTTCCCCATGAACGCCTTGCTTACGACGTCGTAGGCATCGAGCGTCGCCTGCGTGACGGTGCTGCCGGCGGGCAGGTCGTAGGTCCAGAAGGCGTTCAGATAGATGCTTTTCGCGCCACGGATGGCAAGCGGTCCTGCGGCGCTGACCTTGACATCGCCCGAGGTCTCACCGGAGCGTGACGCGTTGAGCGTCAGTTCGCCATAGGCCGTGCCACCGGGCGTGGAGAGATCGAGCACGGCGCCCGAGCCCAGCACCAGCGTGCCGCTTTTCGTGGTGAGGTCGATGGTGGCGCTGTTGTTGGCGGCGATGGCCACGCCCTTGCTGTCCGTGTCCAGCGTTGTGCCGCGGGCGTCGAGCACGCCATTGATGGTGAGGTCGTCGCGCGAAGCGAGGATGATGCTGCCGACGCGCGTGCCGCTCGCATCTACGGTGCCGTTCACGGTGAGCGAACCGCCGTCGATGGAGATCGTGACATGATGCGCCTTCACCGTCTGGCCCGAGCCGATGACGAGGCTGCCCTGCTTGAAGTCGAAGCTGCGTGCTTGCGTGAAGCCGCTTGCATCAAGCACGGCGTTCAGCGTTGCGAAATCGACGGAGAGATTGGTCGGATCGCCGCCGATCTTTTGTGCGCGGATGTCGAACGAGCCGCCATTGAAGCCGCCGCCGCTGCTCGCCTTGAGCGCGCCTGCCAGCGTCACCTGCCCGTTCGAGGTCCCGGTCGCGGTCAGCGTCAGCATCCCGGCATCGTTGTTGATCGCCGAAAGATCGATGATCGAGCCGGCGGCTTGCACGATATTGCCGTAGGTGCTTTCCAGCAGCACGTCACCGCCCCAGCTGTATTTGGTCACGTCGAACATGGGCATCGCCTGTCCCGACAGGTCGATGCGGCTCGCTGCGCCCAGCGTGATGTCGCCCGATGCAGTGACACTGAACCGGCCGCTGGGAAGATAAATGGCGGTATCGATATTGACCGCGCCGCGCGAGACGATGCCGATCTCCGCGCCGAGCGCCGAGGGCTTCGCCGAGGACGGCGTGCCGGTGACGGAGACATTGCCGCCCGCATAGATCTTGAGGATGGAGCCGGCCTCGCCGGTGAGCAGCGGTGTGTTGAGGTTCAAGGCGCCGCCGCTGCCCGAATAGCTCGCTGCCTTGTAGCCGCCGGAAATCGTCGCCGGATCGGCCCCGCTCTGATAGACCGACAGCGTACCCTTGTTGTTGACGCTGATGCTGTTGCTCGCATTGAAGGCGACCGAGGAGAAGCCGAGCATCAGCCGGTCGAGCGAGAGCGAGGCGTCGGGCAGGCTGCCCTTGGCATAGCCGAATACGATGTCCGTGGCGTTGACGGTGAACGTGCCAGAGCCGGAGCCGTGTCTGCCGGACGAACTCGCAATCGCCCCGGGCGTGGCGCTGGCCGACCCGTTCGCCGCACCATTCCAAACCAGTGTGCCGACCTTGAGGATGGCGTCGCCGCTGCCCGCGCCGTAGATCGCCGGGGTCGTCAGAGCCAGGGTGCGCTCGGCGCCGAAATCGAGATCGATCGCACCATAAAAATTGACCGAGTTGCTGGCCGACAAATTGAGATTAGCGACATTGGTCAAAAGGTCGCTGAGCCAACCGGGATTGAGGTTGAGCCCGGCAGGCAACGGGGCCGCTGCCATGGAAGCGTCGGTGCCGATATTGATCGAGGACGCCGCCAGCGCCAGAGTCTTGGCGGCGAGATTCGGTGTGCCGGCAAAGGTCGGGTTGGTTTGGGCGATGAAGCCGATGGTGCCGTCGGACAGCAGCGATACGCCATTGCCGATGCTGATGTTGCCGGCGTACTCGCTTTTGCTGCCGTCCAGCACGAGGTCGCCGTTGGAGACGACGAGCAGGGAGGTCTTCCACTCGGAGGAGGAGGCGGCGATTACGTTCTGAAAGCCGAAGCCGCTGGAGGAATCCGGAGCCTGGACGCCGTATCCGCGCGTATCGATGACGGCGCCATCCTCGAGCGTGACGGTGTTGCCGGCGAGGAACACCCGCGCGCCGCGCAGCGTCACGCTGCTCTCGACGGTGAGGGGATTGGCGATCCGCACGGACCCGGAAGCATATCCGCCGCCTCTGAAACCGATGGCCGGCTCTGTATTGTTCACCGCAAAATACGTCGGGGCGCCGCCGAGATACAGATTGGGTGCGGCGATGGCCTCGATCGACGACGCGGACACTGTCGTCACGGTGGTGGAGCGCAGGGTCGTGCTGCCGTCGGCGACGATCTCCAGCATGTTCGGCGTGCTGGGATCCGTGACGGTAGCCAGCTTCCGGTTCGAGGCCGTGAACAGGATCAGGCTGCCGCCGTAGCCGCCGGCAGCGGGCGTGAAATCGGCGTCGCCGTCGAAAACCAGCGCCCGATCGCTGCTGCTGCCGGACAACAGCGCGCCGAGCTGGATGGTGAGGAACTTGCCGTCGGCCGGCAGGAGCGGGCGCAGCGTGCCGAAAGTCGCCGCCTGCGCGAGCTGGAAGCCGGCATAGCCTGTCTCGTTGTATTGCGAATAGCTGCGCGCGGTTGCGCCTGGCGTGACGATCACCTGCGTCGCCAGCGAGTCCCGGATCATGGTGTTGGCGACGCCCTCATAGCCCGCTACGAGATACGAGCCGTTGCCAAGGCCAGTCGCGCCGGAAGGCAGATTGATGCCGGAGCCCTTGCTGCCAAGCTCGACGCGGAAGGCGCCGGGCAGCAACGCGTAGTTGGCTGGCAGCAGCGTATAGGTGCCCGCCGGCAGGCCCGGCACGCCCTCGGGGATGGCGATCTGCTGGCCGATGCCTGGAACGCTGCCGGTCCATTTGCTGGCGTAGCCGCCCGCCACGGGCGCGGTGACGATGCCCGGCACGATGGCGTACACCTTGTCGCTCGCCTTGCTGTAGGTGTTGGCCGGATTGGCGGTGACAAGCGCCGTGGTCAGCACGTCCACCGAGCCGCCGCGGCCAGAGATGAAGCCAGCTCCCGTCAGCGTGCCACCACCGGAGAGGTCGAGGCTCGCGCCGGCATCGCCCACCACCCGGGTGCCGTTCAGGGTGACGCCCTGTGTGTAGAAAGCCCCGCCAATTCTCAATTGCCCGGTCAGCAGATTGGCCGTGATCGGCGCAGATCCGTTCACCTTCCAGTCGACGCCATCAACGGTGCCGCCATAGGGCACGACGAGACCCGCGGCCGAGACCGAGGTGATGGAGCCGGGAAGAAGCTCAGTATAGGTATCGGGATCGGTGGGCAGCATCGGCGTGATGCCGATGGTGATGGAGCCCAGCGGCGCACGCACCACGCCGCCCTGGTAGACGTTCGATGCCAGCAGCGAGATCGCGCCGAACACAGAGTATGGCAGATCCGGGACGACGCCATCGGCCGAGGAGATCGTCAGCGTGGCGCCGGGACGATAGGTGTAGTTGATGCCGTCGGTCGTGACGCCCCCGGCGCGGACGAAGGTGTTGGCGCCGGACACGGGATAGATCTGCGCGGCGGTCAGCGTAAGATTGCCGTCGGCGGCGTTGAAGCTGGTGAGCGCGTTCGTCGCGATGCTCGTCAAAGTGCCGGCCAGCAGGCGCAGGTCGCCGGCGCTGCTCAGGCGGGTGTCGGCGAAATGGGTCGCCATCGCGTTGCGCACATCGATCAGATCGGCCGCGACGGCGAAGCCGGCGCCGGTCGTGCCGGTGATGGAGGCCGGCAGCTTCGACGGCATCGCCGTGTTGCCTGACAGGGTCGGTGCGGTCAGGCCGTCGAGCAGGACATAGGGCGCGTTGAGGGTGACTGCGCCGTTGGCGGCAGTGTCATAGAGTGCACCGCCCGCAAGCGTGATCGCTCGCCCGGCGCTGAGATTCACATCGCCGTCGAAGATGACGCCGGCGCGCGCGCCAAGGCTGATGCTGTCGAACCCGCCGGCCATGATGGCATCGGCGCTGACGCCGCCCTGCCCCACGGTCAGCTTGACGGTGCGCGGATCGGCCCCCGCCGGCATGGCGCCGGGCACGCTGGACTGGCCGATGGTCAGAGTCCTGCCGACCTGCACGCTCGGGGCAACCGTGGCGCCGAAACTGCCGCCGCCATAGCCATAGAAGGGCGTCTCCATCATCAGCGACAGCGAGCCGCCGGCGGCGCCGGTCCCGCCGGAGAAGGCCCGCAAAGTGCCCTCTGCCAGGATGCCGTCATAGGACGAGAGCGAGATCGCGCCGCCGTTGCTGGCGACGAAGGCCGGGCTATGAGCCGTGCCAGTCAACAGATCGAGCGTGGCGCTGGCGCCCGAGGCGTCAAGCAGCGCGCCCCGCTGGATAATGATGAACGCATCCGCCGCCGCGGCGATTCCCGCATCGTCTGTTGCGCTCGATGCCAGCCGGCCGAAGGTGATGGTTCCGCCGTCGGGCACCACGCCGTAGCGGCGGCCACGCGAATCGACGGCGGTATAGGCCCGCGCCGACACGTCGAGCACCGCGCCATCGCCGATCAGGAACGATGTGTAGACAGGGCCGCTGTTGCGGACCAGGCCAGTTCCCAGATAGGTCTCGATGAGGGAAATGGCGCCGCCGGGGGCGACGATGCTGCCCTCGACCGTGATCTGCCCGCCGCTCGACAGCGTGACGCTGTGGCCCGGATCGACTTCGATCGACGCCCCCTTGCCGACATACATCCAGCCGGCGCTCGTGACGATGTCGGTGTAGGCCGACGCCAGCGTGAGATCGACGCCGCTGCGCTGAGTGAGCGTCGCCGTGGCGGGGTTTTCGATGAAGAGCGGCGGCGTCCACAATTCCAGCGCGGACGCCGGATCGGCGCCGGTCGGCGTGCTGTAGGCCGCCGCGCCGAACCGATAGACCGGCATCGCCGGACGCAGCGCCGTGTTATCGGCGACGACGAGGCCGGCGCCGCCCTGAACGTTGTAGCCGGAGAAGCCGCTGCTGAAAAGATCGGGCGCGAGATGCAGATACTTGAACGGCTGGAAGGAGATCGCCACCGGCAGCACGCTGTTCTGCGCCAGCCGGGTGCCGGCGAGGAAGGTGACGTCCGAGGGCGCGACATCGCCCGCGTTGAAGACGGTGGGCCCGGTGATGCTCAGCCCTGCCGCGCCCACTGTGACCAGGCCGGCCTTGAAGGTGACCGCGACCCGGAGCTTGCTTCCGGCCGGAATGGTTCCACCCAGGCCGTTTAGGATAGTGGCAGAGCCTCCACTGGAGGTCTGGTAGCTCATGCTGGACAAGGAACCCAACCCGCCCGGCGCCACGACCAGATCGGCGGTCACCAGCAAAGTATTGGTGGTCGTGGCCGTAAGCGACAGGTCGTCGGTCAGGACTCCCGCCGGAACCGTCTTCGTCACGGTCAGGGTCGCGGGAGCCGGCAGCGGCGCGCCTGCCGGCCAGACGACGTCCTTGGTCAGGATCACATCGACCGGCAGAACTTCGCCGGCCACCATCGACGTGCCGAGATCGTAGCTCTGATCGCCGATGACGATGACGGTGCCGCTGTCCAGCGTCAGCGTCCCGCCTTTGGTGACGCCGGTGGAGCGCACCGTGCCGTCGAGGACCAGGCCGCCCCCGGTGATGCCTTTGTTGGAGACGCCAGGGGCAGCCGTATTGGCGATCAAGGTGACGTCGCCGCCGGCGCCGCCTTTGGTCTTGCCGTTGGCGAGGATGCCGCCGCCGGACGACGCATCGATGCGCGATCCGGGTTCGAGCGTCACGTTGCCGGCCTTCAGCGTGACGTTGCCGCCGTCGATATAGGCGAGGCCGGACAGCTTGCCGGGATCGAGCAGCGCGTTGGTCCACAGGCCGCGCGTGTCGATCGAGGAGCCCGACCCCAGCGTGATGGATGCCAGGCCGCTCGCCGGCAGCAGCGGCAGGATGGACGTGTCGCCCGTTGTTGCGACCACCATGTTCAGCGCGTTGGTCAGCGTCACGCTGCCGCTGCGCGCGGTGATGGTGGCGCGGATGTCGATTGTGGGGGCTGTGAGGTCCAGGGAGCCGCCATCGGCGAGCGTGAGGTCGCTCTCTACAGCGATGGTGCCAGCCGTAGCCAGATCGAGCCTGCCGAGGGATTGTTCCTTAAGTCTCTCAGCATCCAGATAAAGCGTTCGTTTGCGGTCAGCCGGAAGCATGGAGGTGACTTCGAGATTTCCCGTGCTGTCCGCCACGTCCCCGATCACGATCTGCGTGTCATGTACGCCGCTGCGGCCGAGCGAACCATAGGTGCCGACAAGAAGCTGCCCGGCCTGGGCCACGACGTTCTGTGCAGCCTTATAACCGTCGGCAATACCGTCTGGCCGCGCGGTGAACTGCCGCTCGCCTTGGACGACATCGGCAAGAATATCGCCTTCGAAGATCGCGGTCGGTGTCGACAGGATCAATCGGCCCGCATCGCGGCCGACCGTGTAGCCGTCCTCCCAGCGCACGCTCTCTCGACCACGGCCGAGGGGGCTGGTCCAGACCTCGGTGACGTTCCAGCGTTTGCTCTCGCGAATGAAGCCCTGGCCGAGCCCATAGAACGTCATGTCGGCGCGAGCATCGTTGATGTTGTAGAGCCGTCCGTCAGATCCGAGGAAGTTTGTGGTGCGGATATAGCCGCCCTCGTAACGCACCGAGCCACCCGAAATGTCGAAGACGGAACCGGCTTGCGCAATCACCTCGTTTGCCGAAAGCGTGATGGTGCCGCCGAGCGCAGACCATTCGCCGATTCCGTGCCTGGCATTGGCGAGATAGCCGCCGACCTCGAGCAGACCGCCCGGCGTGTAGTAGCGGTCGCTGTCATAGCCGCCGGTGCCGGCCGGCACGTAGACCAGGTCGCGGATGTCGACCCAGACATTCGCGTTCTTGAGATAATTGTTGTCGCGATTCTGCGGCGAGTCGCGCAGCTCATAGCCCTGGATATTGACCAGGATGTTGTTGGCGGACATCGCCAGCGGCACGTCGCGCACACCCGACACGTCGATGATCGATCCGCTCTCGTTGAAGATGCGGCCCCCCGCCGACACGGCGACCTGACCGCCCTGAGCAACCGTCAGCGAGCCCGCCTCTGACGTCGCGCCGCCCTTGAAGACGACATTGCCGCCGGTGACGATCTCGATCCGCGACTGGTCGAGCCGGTCGGCGAGTTTCGATAGATTGTTGAAGACGCCGAAGTCGGCTTGCGCGCGCAGACGATTTGCCTCGTCGGAAGCAGCGATCAAGCCGTCGCGCTGCGAGTTCAGCGCCGTCTCCCGGCTCTCGAGCTCCGGAATGATCGTGGTGATGCTGCCGACGCCGAGCGTGATGCTGCCGAGCGTGTCGGTCGCAGAGTTGAGCAGATGAATGGTGCCGCGCGTATTGACCGACGTCGACGCAACCAGGATGCCATTTTGCTCGATGGTCCGGCCAACCAGCGTGATGTCGCCCTGCGGACTGAAGATCATCCCCGTGTTGGTCACCCGTCCCGGCGCATTGCCGATCACCGGCGCAATCTCGTTGCCGCGCGTGGTCGAGAACTGATTCTCCTCCGTGCTGTAGCCGCGCCGCAACACGAAGGCGTCGCCGGCTGCGAGCTGGGTCTGGCCGAGCGGCGTCGTGATCGCGCCGGCATTGACGACTTCGCCGCCCATCAGCAGCACGTAGCCGCCGCCCTGCGTCACTTCCGCCGGAGCGTGCGTCGTGATCTGCGCGCCGGCTTTCACCTCGACCTTGCCAGCGCCCTCGCGCCGGCCCAGAAACTCCGCCGCATCGGTGAAGCTCGGCGTCCAGGTCGAGCCGCTTTGCGCTGAGTAGATGCCGTTATCAAGGAATTTCTGTGGATCGATCTTCGCTGTCGACGCGATCAGCGCGCCGACATTGATCTGGCTTCCGCCACCGAAGATGATGCCGTTCTGGTTAATCACATAGACCGAGCCATCGGCCTTGATGCTGCCGAGGATCTGGCTCGGCCTGCCGTCTGGGCCGAGCACGCGGTTGAGCGCCACCCAGTCGCGGTTGCCCCGCTGGTCAAAGGTGAGATCGGTCCGGGCGCCGACATTGAAGGTGTCCCAAGTCAGAATGGCCTTCTGCTGGGTCTGCCCGATATTGACCTTGACGCGATCGCCGTCCGTGAACTGCGTCGGCAGGTTGGCTCCCTGCCACAGGTCGGTCCCCGGAACAGCACCGGCCGCCCGCTGCAGTCCATCCACGCCCAAGCCGTTGGGGACCGAAGACGCATTCGCTGCGGCGCGCGCAGCATCACGCGCCGCTTGCTGACTGGCCTGCTGGGCCTGGATCGCGAGCGTGGCCCGCTTGAGCGCATCGGAGGACTGACTCGCAGCGCGCGCGGCTTCCTGTTGCGTCGATTGCGCGGCCGCGATGGCTGCCGCCGACGGCGTCGGCGTCGCGCCACCCAATGGCCTTGCGGACGCCCCTGAGGGCGCGAAGGTCAGCGCAATGACGCTCGCCCCCGCCAGCAATGCGACGCGACGGCTCTTGCGACGGGACTGGGGGGCGCGAAAGTCTGAGCCGTAGTTCAGCATCGGGTTCTCTCTCAGCAGGAGGACACATCAGGTGACACCCGCTCCGCCCGCCAGAAGAGCAAAAACAGATGCCTCGCTGGTCTGACACCGGCCGAGGATCGAATCTGAACTAAAAAGTTGATGACAGTTTTGTATCAACGCGGACCGGGTCGGCGGCGTCAGCTCAAGAGGATTATCCCACCGGGAAGCACGCGAGAGGTCGCCCCGGTCGCCCGCTCGATCCAGCCGAGAATCTCGTTTGTGCGCTCGATGCGGAACCGGCCGCTGACGGTTTTCTGGCCGAGCGTCGTGTTGAGCACCATCACCCGGCCAGGCCGGTAACGATTGATCTCGGCCACGGCGTCGGCAAGCGGCGTCGCCCGGAAGACGATGAAGCCGTCGTGCCAGGAGGTTGCCTCGTGACGGTCGACGGCGGCGACCGGCCGAAGGCCGGTATTATCATAGAGAACCCGTTGCCCAGCCTGGACCGGCTCCGACCGACCGCCCGCAGTGACTTCCACAGCCCCCTCAATGCACGTCACACACGTGACCGCCGCGATGCTGCGGACGTCAAAACGGGCCTGTCTCGCAACCGTCTGCCCATTTCCGGCGAGCACGATCAGCGCCCGCGAGGACTGAGCCGGCATCGCGAATGACGCCTCCCCGGAAATCAACCGAACACCGCGGCCATCGTCGGCATCTGCCGTGATCGCGATACTGGTTTGAGTATTGAGCTGTACGTCAACGTCCGCCACCGTCACGCGCAGTTGCTCGCCGGTCGCCGTGCGATAATCAGCCCGCAACTCGTCCAGGGACGGCCACAGATTCAACGGCGGCTTCATCACCGCGTATGCCGCGACAGACGCAGCAAGCGCGCTGCCGCCCGCGAACAGCGCGCGCCGGCTCATGGAAGCCCGGTGCTCCGGCCACACTGGCCTGCCATGCGCTTCGATAAAGACGCGACCACCCTCACCCAAGCTTCGCCATACGCGGAGAGCTTCGGTAAAGGCTGAATCATGCGCCGGGCTTTGTTGCCGCCAGCGCTTCAACGCTTCCGCATCCGCTGTTGTCGCCTCGCCCGAGACCAGCTGCCTGACCCAGCGGCGTGCATCGCGCTTCAGCACGTCGGCCTGACCGTTCGGATCGTCACTCATTGATCGTCTGTTCCTGACCGCGTCGGCATCTTGCCGTCCAGCCCGAAAGCCTTCTGAACAGAAGACACTGCTCGCGGCACCGATCTGAACCGTTCAGACATCATTTCTTCAAGACGCGTGGCACAATAATCATGAGCCGCCTGTAGCTCTCGCTGGACAAAGCGCTCCGAAACCCCGAACCGCGTGGCAATCTCGCGCCGAGGGACGCCTTCAAGCCGTGCGGCCAGCAGGACAGCCTGTTGACGTACCGGCAATTCCCCAATGATATGCACCAGGGCCTCAAGCTCCGTGCGCGCCACCAGCACACGTGCGGCATCCGGCGCATCGTCGCCGATCTCAAGCAAGGCTTCGACTTCGAAGGCGGTCAAGCGGCGATTTTCCGCACGCCGGAGGTTGGAGGCGATGTTGATCGCCATACTGTAAAGATAGGTGTCGGGGTTACGCACCGTGGTCAGCTCGCCGCCGCGCTCCAACCGCAACCAGGTGTCGTGCAAAGCCTCGTTGGCAAGGTCGGCCGACCCGAGATACCGCGTCAGCCGCTTCTTGAGATCGCCATAGCGCGTCAGCAGGCGGCGCTGCAGCGCGGCCCAACCCGCTTCCGTCATTGCGCGACCCTCGCCGGCTGTACGCTCGTGGCGTTGCATTGTGCAAGCAGATCGGGCGTGACGAGGATGACGACAGGCTGCTCGAAACCGGCCGGCGGCGATTGGCCGATGGAGAGCCGCCGTACGGCACGATCAAAGGCCGCATCCGCACCATCATGTCCGGTCGAGCCGAGCGACGCCACGCGCGTCACCGCTCCTTGCGAGCCGATCCAGAACCCGATCGCAATCCGATAGCCGCCCGCCCGAATCCGCGCATCCGCACAGAACGCGCGCTTGAGGCTTGCCTGGATACGCCCGTAATAATCCCGGATATGAGGAGCTGGCGCCAGTGGCGCCGGTGGCGTCGCCGCGGGATCCGGGACCAGCATGGCGCCGTCAGCGGCCAGAAAATCGGCCACAAGCCCCGTCCCGGCAAGCAACATGCGTAATGCGGCAGCGGGCGCGTATCGACCGTTGACTGAAGCGGACCGACGGCCCGCAGCCAGGCTCGCATCGTAGATCACCTGCCATCCCGAGACGACACTATAAGCCTCGATGGCCGAGGCCAAAGCTTGCGCGGGAAGGTCGAAGGCAACGGGCTCGTTCGGCGCCGCCTGAGACTTTGCACTCCCGGTGCCGGACATGAATCCAGCACCGGCAGCCAGAATCCAGAAGATGCAGCAACTCCGTTTGATGTTCGAGCTCCAGAACCGGGACAAGCCATCATTGCAACTGGAACCCGTCAACAACATCTGCTCCGGAGGATTGCCTCCACTCGGGAAAATTTTACGCTACGGCGTCTTTCTTACAGTCTTGTGTCACTGACAAGGTCTCGCCGGCACAGGCGGCCGTCAGCATGCGACAAAAGGGGAGCTTACGCCGTCGCGGCGAAATGAGACGAAGGCCGGGATCGCATCAACGGTCCCGGTCCCCCTCCGTCACCGGGCGGTCAAGTTTTCGGCCGCGCCTCCCGGCGCGCGCCGAACGTCGATTGCGATGCGTCGGTACGCATCGTCTCACTGTGCCAGCCGTCAAGCCGCATCCAAGACGCGCAGCTCAACATGCATACCGGCAGCCCCGACCATATTGATCAAAGTATCGAGACCGAAAAGATCGATCTTGCCACGCAACAGATCGGAGACACGCGGCTGCGTGACGCCCAGCGCTTTCGCGGCCTCCGCCTGCCTGAGCCCTTCCTTGGCGATATGATCTTTGAGCGCCATCATCAGTGCCGCACGGAGCTTCATATTTTCAGCCCGGGCGGGCGTCTCTTCGATCGCGTCCCATACGCTGGCAAAACGCTGCTTCTTCATCGACCAAGCCCCTTCACCAAATCCCGGTACCGTTTCTCCGCCAACTCCAGATCAGCCTTGCTCGTCTTTTGGGTCTTCTTTGGCTTTGTCATGCCGACCCCAAGGATTCCCGTGACGGCTTGTGTTGCATCCGCAAGCGGCGGGGAGGGCGCCGAAATGCATTGGCATGATCAGGCTTCCGCGGTCCGCCTCGCGTGCGAGCAGCGCAGCTCGGGTCCGACGGGCAACGTCCGTTTGCGCGCGGTCGGTCGCTGTTTAAGATATCGCCATGTTATGATGCAACTTGTGCGACCAATCATGGCCGGGTCAATTTCTGCCTTTCTTCCGCCGTGAGAAGCTGGGCTTCGGCCTCGCTCAGCGCGCCATAGCCCGCGATCTGGACCGCACTCCTGTCGTTGTAGTCCGGCTCGTGGCGGTCATTGAAGCCCTGTTGACCTTCATTCGGGCGCCGCTTGCCATTATCCGAGCCCGGTTCGGAATCGCCACCACCAAAGCCCACGAATTCCACGATGATGATCGAGGGCTGTTCATTGCCGCTCTGCTTCGGCGCAACTGTCTGCTGCGACGCTCCCGCAGTATTGTTGGCCGACGTCAGCGCGCCGATATTTGGCGTGCTCGTGGGTATGCCGAGCGACGTACCGCTGACCTGAATATTGTCGGCGTTGCGGACGGATTGTGCCGCGATGACGATGTCGCCGGAGACGCGGATGCCGGCATCACCTGCGTCCACGGTGCCATGCGGCGCCATCAGGATGACGTCACCGTCCGGCACGCCCGGCAGACCGATCAGCGTGCCAATGCCGCTGCCGGTCGCCACGCCCGACAGCTCCGTGGTGAAGCTGCCGGTGGCAGAGTTGTAGACGATCTGCGGTGGCGGGGCGCTGAGCGCTGTCTTTGCACCTTTGCCAGCATCAATGTCACCGTTCGACGACCACATGACAATGTCGCCGCCGCCGAGGGTGAACACGCGGCTCTGGTTCACCAGCACAGAGCCCGAACTGAACGTGTTGATGGTGCCGCCCCTCAGCGTCAGCAGGCCAAGGTCACCGGGCTTTTTCGCCTTGTTCGGCTGGTCGGGCGTGCCGGCCATATCGGCCGTGACGAATGTCGGCCCGACCTTGATGTCGCCACCGGGGACCAGCAGGTTGATGCCGCCGCCGTCGATCGTCTTGATCTGGCTGTACAGCATGTTGAGGTTGCCGGAATAAGCCTTGCCGGGAAACAGGGTGGCGATCGCATCGTAGCCGGCATTGTAGTTGTCGCGGGTCGGGCTTCCGTCCGTCTTCGCCGCTATGCCGGTGGTCTTGAGCTCCTTGAAGAAGATGTCCCTGACGAGCTTCTCGCGTTGACGGGCGGGCAGCGCCTGGAACAGCGCCCAAGCGTCATCGACCGTGAGATTGCCCTTGCCGGTGAATCCGCCGACGAAGGCCACGAGGTCGGCACTGTAGTTGTTCGGAATGCTGCCAGCATTGGCCGGGTTCAGATACTTGTTCGCGAAGGCGTCGTAGTCGACACCGCCGGCGAGCCCGGTCATGACTGTGATCGTGGCGCCCTGGCCGTCCGGCAGATAGACGTTCTTCTGGTTGCCGATGGAGTAGATGCCGTCGCTGATGGAAAGGTCGATGCTGTTGCCGGCCAGCACGACCAGTTCACCCGGCCCGGCGATCTGGATCGAGTTGCCCATGTTGCCGTTGTACTTGTAGCTGCCGAACACGATGTTGTGGCCGGCCTCGACGATCGTCACGTCATCGGGTTTGAGGTTCTGTCCAAGAAACAGGACGTTCTTGATGTCGTGGCCAGCCCTGATGATGGTTGGCTTCGGCGTCACGATCTGGACGCTGCCGTTGTCGTCCTTCTTGATCGGGTCGCCGCCGAGAATGTTGCCCTCCAGCGCATAGATGCGCACCGGCTCGGCGTCGTGCTTGTGATAGAGTGAGGCGGCGTGGATCTTGGCCGGGTCCTTGGCCGGCTCGTCCCTCAGGCTGTTGTCGGGAACAGAGAAGACACCGTCCCCTAAATAGTCGAGGACGTCATCGAAAAGCTTGTTGCCCGGATTGAAGACCCCGGGCAAGAGGGTCGGATCGGCATCGGACACGACAATATGGTTGCCGGCCGCAGCGAAGTCGGAGCCCGACGTGTTGGCGCTGAGGTCGATTGAATGACCGGCCAGCAGCGTCAGGTTGCCGTTGGCGGCGGGATAGAGGATCAGCCGGCCGGTTTCTGCTTTCTTGGGCACGCCGACGGTGATGTCGGACTGCAGGGACGTGGCCTTCACCTGCGGCGGATAGTAAGTCGGCAGCAACTGCAAATATGTGCTTGTGCCTTGGCCTTGCGCATTGAGCTCAGGCATCACCGCCGCAATATCTCCCGACACCATCGACGACAACACCACCTTGCCGCCGGTCGAGAGCACGTCAAGGAAACTATCCGCAGCATAGGTCGAGAAGAAGACGCCATTGACCGTGCCGGGACTGACGAAGCCGTCGGCCCTGCCAAGCGACGTACCGCCCTGCACGCCGACCATCGTCGGGTTGTACATGGCGCCGATGTCGATATCGCCCGCTGCGGTGACGGTGAAGCCGCCAGCCCCCAATGCCAGGATGGTGGAGAGATTGAACGACTTCGTGATGGTGCCCCCAGAGGTAGGCACCTGCACTGACACCGGGATACTGCCTAGCGAGCCACCGGCGTCGACCGTGCCCCGGCCATCAGCGACGTAGAAGAAGTTGCCATTGGCGTCGCCACTGGCATGCACCGCGAGGTCGCCGCCGCCATAGGTCAAGAGCGTGGTGCCGTTCACCACCTTGCCGCTGTTGGCGACGACAACACTGAGCTGGCTGATGTTTCCGGCGGCGTCGATCGCGACGTTGCCGCCGCCGATCGTGCCGATGCCCCAGGCGAACTTGTTGACGTCCGGTCCCCACGCTGTCAGGGGCCTGCCGTTCGCATCATAGCCGCCCTGGCGCAGGAGCCAGTCGTAGAGCGAACGCGGACCAACCGGCGCTCCGATGATATCGCCGCCAACGGCGATGGTGAGATCGCCGCCGTTCTGTGCGAAGTTGATTGTGCCCGTGCCAGCCACGGCAGACGCGACAGCAGGCGTCACCTTCAGCATATCGGTTGGCGAGGCGAGCTGACCGGCCGTGTAGATCTGCCCCTCGAACGTTGATTGGAAAGAGCCACCGCTATAGGCGAGCGTCGCCTTGGCGCCGGCGTAGGTCCAATAGGCGAAAAGGTTACTCCCTGTGTTTGATTTCCATTTGCCGGTCGTTTGATCGACGAGCGTATAGATGTTCACGGGGCTGCCGAAAGTTGGCTGCGCGACAGGCTTCAGCACCTGGTAAATCAGGTCGGTCGTTCCAGGGGCGACGGCAAAGCCGAGCACCTTCAGATCGAGCATGCCGCTGGGCAAAAAGGCATCCATCAGGTCGGCATAGGCTGGCATCGCAATCGATTTCACGACCTGATTGCCGGTAGCTGGAATATTGGCGAATGATCCGACCTTAAAGGTCTGGGAGAACGTGCCGCCGTCAGCGAACTTCCAGCCGGCATAAAGCGGATTGAGCGTGCCGTCTGCATTGAACGCTTTGAGGAAATTGGTCGTCTCTGACGGATTATTTGGATTGTATATGATGTCCATGCCGGTGGCGCTGATCCAGCCGGCGTAGGTCGTATCCAGCTTGCCATCGAGGCGGAACACACCGGCACCATTGACGGTCGACGCGGCGTAGATATTGGAGGTCCTGCGCGAAGGATCGTTCGGGTTGTAAAGCAGCGCCGCGGCGGCCGAAGTGAGCTGCGTCCATCCAGCCGGGATCGACCCGTCCGGGTTCGCGATCTCGAAGGAGTACTTCATCAGCGTCGGATTGGCGTTGTTGTAGTAGATTGCGCCGGATTTCTTGCCGAAGCTCAGGTCGCCACCGACGCCGAGATTGATGTCGCCGGTCCCGGTACGCACCAACGCGGCACCGTCGACCGTGAGATTGCCTTTGCCCACAGGTTTCAGCGCCGACGCCGGCTGCACCGCCATCACGTCGGCCGCGGCGAGGTCAGCGCCAGCGACAAGATTATAGGACCACGACCGGCCCGTAAGCAGGCTGGCGCCAAGGCCGGCACCGCTGAAGCCGTCGCTCAGCGTCTCCTTGAGCGTGAGATTGCCGGCCGCACGCAGCGTCAGGTAACCGGAGTTGCCGCCCGGGCGCAGCATGTGCAGATCCCAATCCGTGACCAGCGTCATGTCGCCGGTCGAGGTCAGCTCGATGCCGGCTGCGAGGTTAAAATTGCCAACCTTTAACGGCGCTTGCGCCATGAAGCCGCTCGCCGCGTTCGAAACCTGCGTGATGATGCTCTGGTCGATGGTCGAGATGCCGTTATAAGCCCAGAAGGCTTCGGCATCGGCAATCTGGGCCCCGATGATCGTGCTGTTCAGTTGGACGGCTTTGATGGTGCCCGTGGTCTCACCAGTCCGGCCGGCGCACACATGCACCTTGCCGCCATAGGTCGCGCCGGTGACATTCATGATCGATCCCGCGGCGAGGTCGAGATAGCCGGCCGAGGTCTCAAGATCGATATGGCCACCCTTTCCATTACTGCCCTGGGCGGAGAGCGTCGCGCCCGCCTCGACGACGAGGTCGCCATACGACACAAGCCGGATGTTGCCGCCCTTTTCGCCATCGGCATTCAATACCGTACCCGATCCGACGATGATCTTGCCGGCATCGGCAACGACCTCGAGATCATCGACCTGGGTCATGCCGGCAAGCACAACATCGCCGCGGCCGAGATGAAAATGGCGCTTGGTGAAGAAGCTGCCGGCGTTGAGCTTCGCCGACAGCGCGGCGAAATCGGCAATGCTTCCGGCATCGAGATCGAACGAGCCCTGCACGGCACGTGCCGTCGCGGCGGCGTAGACCTGCCCATCAAGCGTGAACGCGCCATGCGGCACTTGAACCGACAGCGTTCCGGCGTTGCCGCCCAGCGGCGCCGAGAGATCGACCACGGCGCCCTGCGCGATGGCCGCGCCGCCGGCGGCCGCGACGATCTCGACCGTTCCGGCGTTCGCATATTCGGCAATGTCGAAGAATTGTTTCTTCTGCGCCGTGACGTCGATCAGCGAACCGCCGGCCAGCACGACGCCGTCGGACGCCGACGGTCCGGTGGCTTGGAGCCGCACGGTGCCAGCCGGCATGACGATAACGCCGCCATGGACAACCTGCGTGCCTGTCAGCACGAGCTTGCCGCCGAACGCGGTGACAGGAGCGAGATCCGCCGGCGCATCGACGTACATGGTCGTCAGCTTGCCGGTCGCAGTCGCGGCCTGCTGAGCGCCACCGGTCGCGGTGATGCGCGGCGCCGAGAGCGTGAGGTTGGCGACGTTCGCCGCGGTACCGACGGTGAAGCCGCCCGTCCCGGTGAACACGATGTCGTGGCTGGCCGCGACGTTCACCTGGCCAAAGCCCCGGCTTGCGCTCTGTCCCGCTCCGACCGTCAGCGTACTGGCCGCGAGCGTCAGCGTCCCGGCATTGGCGACATCGTCGCCCGGCGCGAGAACGCCGCTCGTGTTGCTCAGGCTGAGATTCTGCGCGGCGATGCTGACATCGCCGGAGCCCCTCTGCACCAGCGCGGCTCCGTCAAGGGTGAGCTGGTCTAGCCCCAAGCCGCCGACCGTGACCGGCCCCCAGAAATCGACCGTGCTGTAGCTCTTCAGCGTCAGGTCTTTTACGCTGGCGAGATTGGCAAGCGTCTCGGGCGACAGGACAAGTCCACTGGTGCCGGCGGGCGTCGCCCCGAAACTGACCTTGCTCGATGCGGCCTGCAGCGCCTTCGCCTTCAGGACAGCCTTGGAAGAGACGAGCGTATCACCTGTCGAATCCAGAACGATCAGGTTGTCAGATTCGATATGCGCTCCGTCCTTGACATCAAGCGTTCCCTTGGTTGGGCCACTCCCGGCCGCTATGTCGTAGCGGGTCACGCTCTTGTCAGTCGCGGTCGTAGCGATGAAGAGCGCGCCCATTCCACTGCCGCCCGGCGTAGTCGCATTGGCGTTACCGATGAACAGGGCGTCGCTGCCCGCGACGGCACCAGTCGCCGAGATCACGCTGCCGCTGTCGAGCGTGATCATGCCGGTGCCGTTCGTCGTGGATTTGGCAACCAACATGACTTCCGGCCCAACCAAGGCGCTGTCCTCGTCGTTGGAGACGAGCACCTTGCTGGACACGGGGTTAATCTGCATACCCGTGCTGGTTTGAGTGCGCGCACCGCCTATCAGCAAGCTCTCCGCGCCAAGGCTCGACAGGACGTCGCCCTGCAAGGTCAGCGTGTAGCCGCTGACAGCTCCTTCGCCCTGGCCGACCACCGCGATCGACTCCGACGCGATATCGAGCAGCCCGCCCCTTCCGTCCTTTCCGGCCGCGAAGTTCATGACGCCGTTGAGAACGAGCTGCTGCGCTGCGTTCAACACCACCTGCCCGGCATCGGCTGCGAGCCGCGGCACGGCAAGATCGTTGTTGGCGGCATACTGCTTGAAGAAACTGCTCGCCTGATATTGATCATACTCGGAATAGGTTTTGGCGACATCGCCCGACATGACTTGGAACATCGATCTCTGGGAATCGGCGATGTTCGTGCCGGCCACGCCGTACTTGCCGGCCACCAGATAGGATCCGTCTGGCTGCCTGATCGACAGATTCGAGGCGACATTGGCATCGGCCGTAGCCAGCGTGACGCGGTACGCTCCCGGCATCAGTGCGTAACGGCCCGGTAGCAGGGTGTACCAGCCGGCCGGCAGGCCAGGAATGCCTGCGAGGTAGACGCTGTCGCCCACTTGCAGATTGGTGTTCTTCTCCGCAAAGGCGTCGCGTGGTGCGGGCCCCGTGAAACCGGGGACTACGGCATAGACCGGCGCGCCGGACTTCGAGGCAAGGACGTCGCGCGACCCGCCAGTGCCCGGTGTCCATTCGAAGGCGGTAGCGTCGCCCCCGCCTGACACGTCGATGCGCGAGCCCTTCTGCAGGTCGACGTTCTTCCCGGCAATCCTGATCTTCTTCTCGGGCGGAGCGGTGAGATCGTAAAGGGCCGCAGCGCTCGTGATATCGCCGAAATACCAGGTATCGCCATTGCGCACATTGCCCATGGGAATGACCTTGCCTTCGGCCGAGACCGAAGTGAGGCTCCCCGGCGCGAGCGTGACCGAGCCGGTGGCGCCGGTATCGAAGGTAATCGCCCCGAGTGGCGCGCGCACCACACCCGCCTGAAGGATCGAGGAGGCCGAGATGGTGAGATTGCTGCCAGCCGACAGCGGCACCGGCGCCGCACTGCCGTTCGAATAGATCGCTACCGATTTCGTGGTCTTGATCGTGAACGCGCTCAGCGTCGTCGCGTAAACCTGCGCGGCGACGAAGTCGAGATTGCCGGCGGCGGCGAGCGTTCCAGTGATGTTCGGAACCTGGACGCTGCCACCGTCAGCCGACATGGTCGTATAGCCGGGAACGCCAACCAGTCGCAGATCGCCCACGCTGATGAACGATGCGTGGTCGATATTTTGCAACGCGACATTGCCTGCGATGTCGATCACATCGCCTTTCACCTCCAGCTTGCCTGTCCCCGACGTGGCCGCGGTGGTGAATCTCGCATTAGCCAGGCTGCGCGTATCGCCGATGACCACCTCGTCCGCAAGGATCTGCGCCAACGCGCTCCCCGCACCGGCCGTCACGCCAAGCTTGGGAGCCTGGATGGCTATCTTGCGCCCCGCCGTCAGCACCGCACCACCGTCGAGCATGACGGTGCCGGGCGTCGTCAGGTTCACATTTTCAAATCCGCCTGCAGCGACGTCCGCTGCAGAAAATGTGGTGACGGCGTTGCTGGCCGTGTTGGCCACGCCGGAGCCGAAATCGACCGCATCGCCGGCCTTCTTGTTCAGCGCCGACGTCGCGCTGGCGACGACGTTGATCTTGTCGCTACTGGCGTAGAAGTTGCCTGACGACTGATTGCCTCCCAAGATCGCGAACGTGCCGCTGTGGGCGGTGTCGTCGCCGCCCAACGCCTTGTACGAACCGCCAAGCCACATGCCATTCAAGCTCGTGAAAGTGATCGAGCCGGCATCGCTCGCCACCTTGGTCGGGAGGTAAGATTGCTTCAGACCGCTTGCCATCATCCCGTTCGCCGTGCTCGGCAGATCGAGCACGCCGACAGCACCGGAGACATCGATCAGCGAGCCGACCTGGGTGACGATGCTGCCGCGCAGGCCGTCGTTGAATGTCACGGCGCCGCCATTGAGCACCTCGCCGACGCGCAATCCATAGAGATTGAAGTCGAGTACGGTGGTACCACTGACGTCGAGCTTGCCACTCGATGTCAGCCAGATCGCCTGGGTCTTGTCCGCGTTCTGTCCGGCGCTGGCATCGCTTGTGAGGCTGAGCGACATCTTGCCACCGTGTGCTTCAAGCGTTCCGGATACCGTAAGCAGATGCCCGGCCTCGAGCGCAAGCGAAGCGCCGGGATCGACACCCAGTACTGCGCCCTGCTGAATCGTCAGATCGCCGCCGACTTTGGTAAATCCGGGAGGCGTATTAGGCCTGAACGGAGCGAGTCCCGAGGGACCGGTAGAGGAAAGTGAAAGGTCCACCGCCTGGCGCTGGCCGGCCGGAAACTCCGGATGCCAATTGATGATCGACGAGATCGGCGTTCCTGTCGGCTTCCTGGCATAGTCCGCCGCAGCGAAGGGAACAGCGCGGGAAGCCTCGACCACAGTGCCCTGCACGACGACGAGGCTCTTGTAGCCGTTGAGCGCATAGCTGCCGAAGCCTTGCTGGAAGAATTTCGGATCAATGAGCAGCGTTCCTGTAGTCGCGGCGCCGCCGACCTGAATATGCGGCGCCGTCAGTGACAGCGTCCCGCCGCTACCCAAGGCATCCCCGGTGAACGCTCCGCCGAGATTGAGCGCGCCGCCAGCCAGCGTAATCGAACCACCGTTTCCAGCGGTCAGCTTGCCGGCCGTGGCGACATGACCGCCGCCCGAGGCGTTCAGCAAACTGCCTTCAGCCAACGTCACGACGCCAATATCGGCGGCTACGTGATCGATCGGCACGCCATTCGCGTCCTTCACCGCCACCGCCCCTGGACCCGACGTCCGCAGCGAAATTGAACCGCCATGGATCGGCAGCGCCGACGTTGTCTGGCGGTCAAGGAGATCATTGATCCATTTGCCGCTGACATCGAGAATCACGCCGGTACCGATCGTGATGTTCCGCGCCACGCTCTCCAAGAGGTCGGCGCTGACCGGCACGGTCGTCATTTCGATCGTGCCACCGCGAGCGACGATATTTCCATTCACCGTCACCGACTTGGCGTAGAGTTTCACGCCGCCGCCATCGGGCATGACGAGGTTGGCGTCCTTGGCGACTTCGATATCGCCATTGCTATAGACCTCGAGTTTGCCAAACCCGCCTTGCGAGAGGAGATCGGTCGACAACGTCAGCGACGTTGCAGCAAGCGGAGGGGCTTGAAACTCAAGCTGCGGCCCTGTCGCGACCGACTTGGACGTAACCAGTACATCCGGAAGCGCGTATTGTAGTTCGTGGCTGTTGTTCGAGACATAGCCGAGCACCAGCGTGCCATCCAGCCCTACGTCTTTCTGATCTTCGCCGGGCGTCGCCACGGCCGAGATCTTCCCGCCAAACAGCATCCCTTGCTGCGCGGCGAGTTGAATCGTGCCACCTGCCTTCCCTTCGGTATGACCGCGATCGTAGTACCCGCGCTTCACCAGCGGCGACACCCACGTCTCGGTCACCTTCCAACGGTCGTGGCCGCGCGTGAACTGGCCGGCGAAATCGGCATAGACTTGCGATGGATCGGCATCGTCGATGCTCACAATCCGGCCTGTCGCGCTGATCAATTTCGTCGTGCCGACATAGCCCGGCAGATACTTGACCGAGCCGCCATTCGCTGCAAGCAATGAGCCTTCATTGAGAACGATATCGCCGGTCGATTTGAGAGAGATCTTGCCGGCAGTCGTCGACAGCTCGGCGATGCCGCGTTTGATCAAGCCGATATAGCCGGACATGTCGGCGAGCGGCGTCCCATACCACTTGCCCGGCTCGCCTTTGAACCACTCCACGCCCTTCATCATCGGGTCGGTGAAATAGCCGCTCTTGGTCGCGTCGATGACGATCTTCTTGCCGTAGAGAAAGGAGTTCTTCTGCACCGGCGAATCTTTCAACTCGTCGCCGCGCAGTTCCACTTCGATGATATTCTGCGAGATCGGAATCTCGACATCGGTGAGGCCCGATACGTCGACCACGCTGCCCGGATCCAGGAAAATTCGAGCTTCGTGATCTTCCACGGAAGGTATGTCGTTCCTGTAGTTGGCCGTCAGCGCAACATCGCCTGCCGGCGCGAATATCAGCGAGCCACTCTTCAGGTGGATTTTCCAGCCCTGGACGTCGATCGTCGACTTGTCGGTCAGCTCCTTGGCGGTAATGGTGCCGGTATCCGCAAGATCGGGCAGAACCGTGGTGACGCTTCCTTGGCCGAAGGTGACCGCGCCACTGCGTGTGTAGACGGCGCCGCCATTGTTGGGGTCATAGGTGAATTGGTCGTGCGCCTTCAGCGTGATCGAGCCGTTCGCGGTCACGGTGGTGCTGGTCAGCAGGATGCCGTTCTGCGTCACATTGAGCCCGGCCATGGTGATGTTGCCGTGGTCCGCCGCGATCAAGCCGTCGTTGAGCGCGATGCCACCGCCTTCGTATGTGACCGCTGGCGTGTTGCCCGAGGACAGAGTACCGCCCCTGATCTCGAATTCGAAGCCGCGCAGGCCGCCGCTATTGCTGGCCTTCAGGTCCACGGCATGGCCCGCGACAAGCGCCACTTGACCGTTCGGCGCGTTCAGGTAGCCGCTATTGGTCACGTTCGGCGCGAACAGCATGATGCTGCCGCCGTTCGCCACGATGCTCGCGCCCTTCTCCACCTTGACGTCGGCCGCAACCTCGCTCGGCGCTACGAGAAAGGGTGGCTCGACGTTGGCCTGGCTCCAGCTCGTGGTCGCGAGCTGTTTGAGGAACCTGTCGTTGGAAATGCTGAGCGACGACGCGGTGAGGCCGGCAACATTGATCTGGCTGGTGCCGGTGAAGATGATGCCGTTCTGATTGATAACCCAAACTTGGCCGTTCGCTTTGATCGCGCCCATGATCTGGCTCGGAGCCGGCTGATTGCCGTTATAGGAATCGCCGATGACGCGATTGAGCGCGATCGAATCCGCGCTCAATTGCTGGAACTGAACGCTTTCATTCTTTCCAATTGAGAAGCTGCCCCAATTAAGGATGGCTTTCGGCGCCGTCTGCGCGATGTTGGCCTGTGCGCCGCCTTTCTCATTCATGGAATTCGGCAACAGACGCGCATTCTGCCAGCCTGACGTGGCACCGAGAGACGCGGCATCCTTTCCTTGGAGCTGTGCCGCCGCCGCGGCTGCGGCATCCATGTTGGCGGGCCGCAGGCCGGTCAGCACGTTACCGGCGGATACGGCTCCCGATGCTGACGCAGCGCTGGCAGCCGCAGCCTGGGCTGCCTTCATCGCTTCCAGCGCCTGCGTGACCTGCTTCAGCGAATTTCTCACCTGTGTTGCGGCTTCCATAGCCGCCTGCGCGGCCGCGGCCTGCTGTGTCGCGACCGGCGAGGTCGTCGCCATGGCGCTTCCAAGAGGCCTCGCCTCGGCGTCCGCACTCGCCGCCGCAAGGACGACCATGCTGGCGCCCGTAAGAAGCGCCGAACGGACGAAAGCTCGCCGGCGGCGAAGACGAAGGGCTGCGATCTGGTCAGGCATGGGTGCGCTTTCGGGCGAATGGATGTGGCTGCAGCAGGAACCCGCGGCATGAACCGCGCGCTCCCTCTCATCCATTAGACCGCCACCCTCGACCCAACCCCGAACAAGCCGTGGTGCTTTTTTTTGGCCGATTTTTTGAGATCGCTGATTGTCGAATCGATGCGCGACGAAATCAGCTCAGCAGCACGATCCCTCCCGGCAGAGAGCGCACCCTTGCACCAAATGCGCGTGCCAGATGTTCCACTGCATCGTCGATCCGGCTGAGATGGAACGTGGCGACGACGTCCCGTTCTGCAAGCTTCTCGTTGAGCAGAACAATCCTTCCGGGCCGATATCGATTCACCTCTTCGATGACCCGGGCCAAGGATTCGTGGCGGAAAACCAACTGGCCGTGCTGCCATGCAGTCGCGACCGAGAGGTCGATGGGCGCAACCTGCTGCAAGCCATGCGCACCGTAGAATACACAATGGCCGGCGGGAACCGATACGGACCGGCCGTCGCGGCCAACGTCAACCGTGCCGTCGAGGCAAGTGACGCGGACAGTTGCTCCATCGCGGCGTATGTCAAAGCGGGCGACGGTGGATGTTGCACGCCCATCGGCAGCGAGAACCACGAAGGACCCTGCGCTCTTGGTGGTGATCGCCGCCTCCCCGGCTATCAACTCGATCCCTCGAGAGCCCTCCGAAGCAGGACGGACGCCGACGCTGGTTTGCGTGTTCAGGATCAGCGACACATCTTCCGACAGTGCAAGTTGCCGTTGCTCGCCCGTGCCGGTCCTGTAGCTCGCCCGCATCTCCTCAATCGACGGCCACAATCGGAACGGCGGCTTCGATCCCAAATAGCCGGCTGCGGCGACCGAGGCCGCAAGCGCGCCGCCGATCAAGGCCCGACGCCCGATATGCCCCGCGGATGCGCGCGCGGGCCCGCGAGCCCCGGACAACTGACCTGAGTGGTCCATGCGCCGTGCGACATCACCGGCTGGGGGGCCAAGCGCGTCCCACAGCAATTTGGCCTCGGCAAATGCGCGGGCATGCGCCGGGCTCTGCTGGCGCCAGCGCTGCAATGCCTCGACATCCTCGGTGGTGGCTTCGCCCGACAACAGCAGCATGACCCATGCTGTCGCCTGGTCTGTCACCGCCTGCGCTCCGTCCGAAGACACTCCTTCCACTTCCTCCTCCGCAAGCGGGCGGGAATCAGGGAGCGGGGATAGGCCGAGCACAATCTTGCTGTGAGATTGTTCCTTCACGGTCGCTCCTCACTCATTAGACGTCTCAGAGCGGCCGGGCCCGAACTTCCGTGACAACTTTATTTCAAGGCGATCGCGGCAATGGTCAAGCGCCTGCTTGAGCTCGCGCTCGACGAAGCGCGTCGAAATGCCGAAATGGGCAGCAATCTGCGGGATGGACATGCCGTTGACGCGTGCCGCGACGAAAATGGCGCGACGCCGCGGCGGCAGGTCTTCCAACGCCTCCACCAACGTACGGACTGAGGAACGCGCCTCCACGACACGCTCGGGATCAAGTTCGTCGTGTTCGAGCCGCAGCAACAGCTCAACCTCTGACCGCGCCAAGCGCCGCTTCTCCGAGCGTCGCCGGTCAGCGGCAATGTTGAGCGCAATGCGAAAAAGATAGGTCCGGGGATGCAGGACCGCTCCAATCGTGGGCATGCGCTCGACACGGAGATAAGCTTCCTGCAGCACCTCGTCCGCAATATCAGGAGAACCAAGCCGGCGCGTCAGCCGGCCCTTCAGAAGGCCGTAGTCGTTCGTCAGCACCTGAAGCAAAAGAGCGTGACTCGTTGGGGTCATGATGGCTTGGCTGACGGACACACGGCTTGGCGCTCGAAATTGCTTGCTCCGAGCAATAATGCTCACCCTTCGGGGCGCCGCGCCCCAAAGCTCCAACTCGGCTCCTGTGTGGTGTTTCAGAGCCCCTTACAAATTTCGATACTCATGGAGTGTGACGGTTTTGTTTCATTCTTCCACTCGGGAGAGGACTAGCCACAATCGCCACTCTCCCGGGGTGACCGGGGCAAAATCACCATGATGACCGGCTGTGGCAGCATGGCCGGCGGCTTACCCACTGAAAGGCCTTCCATCAGTTCGCGAAGCCGACGATCGCGCGCCGGATCGGGGGTCGAGCTCAACAATTCGATCCGCTGCACACGGCCGATATCGTCGAGCCATAACTCCATCGCAAGCCGATATGAACCTGGACGCGTTTCCGTGTCGCTGCACAATCGGCGAAGGGCGGCGTCCTGCAGCGCAGCCGAATAGCGCCGATAGGCGGGCGCTTCGGACCGCGGCTGCGAGAGCGAAAGTGTAATGGCACGGGCGCCCATCGGCCGGACATCAAGACCGGTGCCAGCCAGCAGGATGCGCAGCGCTTGCGTGGTCGTGAAGGCCCCTTCGACTGCCGTCGATCGACGGCCTGCCACGGCGTTACCATCTACGAAAATCGAGATGCCGGTGACGTTCCCAAAAGCATAGAGCGCATCTTCCAACGGTTGGGCCGGAATCTCGAAGCGCATCACTGTTTCGCCAGCACCTGCTGTCGCTGGATTTTCTGCGACAACCGCCATTACCGGCGGAAGCGCCAGCACGCAAAGCGCCCATAGGGCGAGGAAAGCGGCGGTCAGCTTGATGGGGCGCTTCCAGATCGTCATTTTGATTCCATAACAACACGGCAGGCGTCACCATGCAGCGAACGCGATCGCATGAAATCGCAGTATGGCGTGAGAAATCGTAGCCGTCGTAGCGGGGGAGCGCTGCCGCCTTTGCCTGCGGGTAACGTTCGAGAACTCCCCTTCAAAGGCGCGCGCTCCCAAAATATCGAAAACAACCCCATGCAAAGTAGCATGGCAGCCGCGGGCACTCGAATGTCAACTTGACACGTCGGGCAAATCAGGGGCATTCCTTCATATCCCGCAATCTTGTAACGCCCGTCGGTCCGCACTAGCGGGCGCGTCGATTGCGACTGCGGTCCAGGAATCCTCGCCCACAATTGAAATTGCACCGGCTCCGCGCGGCGAATGATGGCCTGCGCGTCGCCGAACCGCGCGCGTGCCAGGGAGTCTCGACATGACCACCGCCCCAAGCCTCGCCATGCCAAAGACGATCGCCGCAACCGACCCCACCACAGCTGCGGCAGCCCCGCGGATAAGGCTCTCGTCGCACGGATTCTCCATCGACCATCCCGATCCCGAGCTCGGCGAACAGCTGATGGCGAACGCGCTGGGGGCAGCCGATCGCGACGCGATGGATGGCATCCTCCGGCAATTGGTCAGGGCCAGCGTGAGCGGCGGGAGCCCCGATGAGGTCAACCTGTCCTTCATGATTTCAATGGTGAAGAGCATTCGCCCAAGGGATTCCGTCGAGGCCATGCT